>NZ_JAMPNV010000009.1:0-218543 GCF_028479565.1 Providencia sp. PROV202
TTTGTGGCTGCATTAGCCTCACTGTGGTTGATGACATCACCTGCCTCTGCCACCAGCCAGCCCCCTAAAAATACCATTTGGGAATATAAAGGGGATGCCGGTAAAACCTTATGGCAAGTGTGTGGAAGCCAGAATAATACTTGTAGGGTTGTGGGCTCAACCAAGCATTATGTTGCTGTACTAAATCATAAATCCGCGTCAGGTTGCGCATTTGGTGATTTTTATATCGTGGCAAGAACTGATGGAAACTGGCAACAACGCGATACAGGCACTTGTAGCCCTAACGCCTACGTCCAAAAAGGAACCATTAATAATGGTCAGTACTCCTCGGTCGATATTGGTGTTGGCGGGACGATTGTAGCTCGTTACCCCATTGGGTATTGGAGTATGCAAAAAGAGTTCTCAGGCAAGAACCGACCACGCTGGAAAGAAAAAGATCGTACTAAAGGTGGATTGCAAACCAACCAACAATAAATAACATTCTCGCTACCGTTACTTGCGGTAGCGAGGACGATAAAAGATAACAAAAGGTAACGTAATGAATAAGATAAAAAGTATATTTGCAATGAGCTTATTGGCAGTCAGTACATTTAGCTTGGCTGAAGAACAACAGCGTTATGCGAGCATCACACATACCAGCTCAAATTTTATTAACCAAGGTTACTGTGGTTATTCATTTACCCTCGATAATGGCGGTAACCATATGGTTCTAGACCATGCGGAGTTTGGTGCACTTGAACTAACGCTGCGAATGAAAGATGGACAAGGAAAAGTATTAGGGGATACGGTACTGGAAGTGGAACCTTTTGGCGATTCTAGCGCAACGCGTGCCACGTTTGCAGGATTGGAAATTCCGTGTGAAGATGTTGCTGAGTTTGAAGTGGTTAAAGCGGTGGAAGATCAAAATGGTCGTAAGGTTGAATTACCGCTATCGATCTTTGAGGCGAATAATCCTGAGTTGGCGAAGATGTCGATTTCAGGGAAGTAGAAAAGCTTAGGCATTATGATAGAAAAATAATTGTTGGTATATTTGTTGGTATAAAATTTATCGAACACGATATTTTCATTATAAAACAATGTTAATTTACTCGTGTTCGAATCCTGTAGGGTACCATTTCAAAATGGCGCATATCAATAGACATCAAAAGATGTCTTTTTTTATGCCTAAAATTCAGTGAATCAACTGATTTTAACCCTTATTCGTTCAACCGACGTCTACCTATTCAACTATAGGGTAATTCGCCCGTGTTACCTAAAATTGGCTATCGATATCTTTGTTCGATGACGAATACGGCGGTTTCTGCTTAAACTCAACCATATAATTTCTAACTGTTCATTTTGTTATTTAACATTTCATTAATTGGATTATATTTTATTGTTAACGTGTCCTGTTTTTTAAATAAAGTAAGAATGTGAGTGCAATACTTTGTTTAATTAATTGATATTTAATCATTTTAATTGTTTTTTAGGGTTTTCATCTATAGCAAGTAAATTAAAAAGTATTAATGGATGATAATTCCTTATTATTACTAATCCTATTTGATATGTTATCCATGAAATAACATTTCATTTTTTAATTATATTCAAAAAAAGATAAGTCGGTATTCGTCACTCCACATTAATCATAATTACACTGTAATAAAATAACGTTTATTTCTTGTTACATTTAAATTTAAAAGAGTAATGAAAATGAAAGAAAAAATCGAAAATTACACTGGACCTGCGGCAGGTTGGGGGGCAGTTAAAGCTGTCGCTGAAGCTATACGCGAGCAGATGGATGTTGTACCCGATATTATTACTATGTTTGAAATGAATAAGCCTCAAGGTTTTGACTGTCCTGGTTGTGCGTGGCCAGACCCTAAACATAGTGCATCATTTGATGTTTGTGAGAATGGTGCAAAAGCGATGGCATGGGAAGCCACGGCAAAGAGAAGTACACTTGAGTTTTTTGCGAAACACACAGTGAGTGAACTGTTAACGTGGGATGATTACGACTTGGAAAATGAAGGTCGTCTAACTCATCCAATGAAATATAATGCGCAAACAGATTGCTATGAAAAAATTGAATGGAACGATGCTTTTGCTCAAATAGGTCAGCGGTTATCAAATTACTCAGATCCTAATTCTGTTGAGTTTTATACTTCAGGTCGAACGTCAAATGAAGCGGCGTTTTTATATCAGCTTTTTGCCCGAGAATATGGAACTAACAATTTTCCGGATTGCTCAAATATGTGCCATGAGCCGACAAGTGTTGGTCTCGCAGCTTCAATAGGCGTGGGTAAAGGGACGGTATTACTTGAAGATTTTGACAAGGCTGATTTAGTGATTTGTATTGGGCACAATCCAGGGACTAATCATCCTCGTATGCTCAGTTCACTTCGTGAGGTATCAAAACGAGGCGCCAAAATTATCGCAATTAATCCTTTGAAAGAAAGAGGATTAGAACGATTTACTTATCCGCAAGATCCAATTGAAATGTTGACGCTAGAGTCCACACCTCTCGCGGGATATTACTATAAAGTTAGAATCGGTGGAGATACTGCATTAATTAAAGGTGTCATTCGCACTATTATTGAGTATCACGATGCGGCGGTAGCAAAAGGTCAAGCGCCTATATTAGACAATGAATTTATAAGTACCCATACCGTTGGTTTCGATAAACTTAAGCAAGATGTGTTGTCTACTTCTTGGGATGATATTTTATCTGTGAGTGGCATGACTCGCGATGAAATAGAGCAAATTGCTCAACTTTATATTGAAGCAAAAAGCACCATTATTTGTTATGGCATGGGAATTACGCAGCATCAGCATGGCACTCAAAATATTCAGCAACTCATCAATCTTTTATTATTGAAAGGTAATATTGGTCGGGATGGTGCGGGAATTTGTCCATTAAGGGGGCACTCTAATGTGCAAGGCGACCGTACTGTCGGAATAACCGAAAAACCAAGCCAATCTTTTATCGATAAAATTGAGCAACGCTTTGGTTTTAAACCTCCTATCGCTTTTGGTCACGCTGCCGTGGCTAGCATGCAAGCAATCTCTGAAGGAAAAGTAAATGCATTGATCTGTATGGGGGGAAACCTTGCTGTTGCTATGCCGGATAAAGATGCATGCTACAGTGGAATGAAAAAACTTGATATGGCTGTTCATATTGGAACCAAACTTAATCGGTCACATTTGTTGACGGCAAAGCATACATTTTTATTTCCGGTATTAGGTCGTACAGAAGTTGATATTCAAAAGTCAGGTCCACAAAGCATTACAGTTGAGGATTCTATGTCAATGGTACATGCTTCACATGGCAAACTAAAACCGGCTAGCCCATATTTAAAATCAGAATGTGCCATTGTTGCTGGTCTTGCCAAAGCAACAATCCCTAACTCAAAAGTCGAGTGGGATGATTTCATTGATGATTACGATAAAATTCGTGATGCAATGGAAGCTGTATTACCAGGTTTTGAAGATTACAATAAAAGAATCCGAATTCCTGGCGGTTTTCATTTAACAAATGCAGCGGCTCAACGTAGGTGGTTAACGCAATCAGGTAAGGCAAACTTTATAACAACGGAAGGTGTTATTGAGGATCCGGAGTCTGCGACACATAGCGAATTAGTGTTGGCAACTATACGTAGTCATGACCAGTACAATACGACAATTTATGGAATGAATGACCGCTATCGTGGTGTTTTTGGTCAGAGAGACGTCATCTTTATCAGTGAAGCTCAGGCAAAAAAACAAAAATTATCTGCGGGTGATAGGGTCAATGTTATTGCCTTGGATAAACAGCAAAAGAGGACTAAACGTTGTTTAGATAATCTAAAAGTGGTTATCTATGATATGGCTGATCGTTGTGTTGCCACTTATTTTCCTGAAGCAAATAACTTGATAGCACTCGATAACTTTGATCCTCAATGTGGTATTCCGGCGTATAAAAATATTCCAGTAATTTTAGAGAAGGTAAGTGCCTTATCCTAATTGTTCTAAATTCTAACCACCCCTATAGTGGGTGGTTTAATTGATCCTCTAAAGGCATATCAACGACGTTGTCTAAATAATACCGATTTCCCTTCTGTTATTCCGAGTATCTTTACTGCCTTTCTTATCTAATCACTCTCTAATGCTATCGACTCAACTCATACAACATTGGTGGACCAGCTTTCCTATGAGCTCTATAAATAATCTATTCAATATTACTTAGTATTTATACTAATCAATTGCATTACTATTTCTAAACTATCTTTAATGTTTATCTTGAGCGTTTAGTTTGGCGATTCGAGTTGAATAAATCATTAAATAAAGAATTGATAGTTAATGAATAGGTTTTCTTGATATTTACCAAATATATCTGGTTATTTAATATACAAAGTTATTAGATTATTAAATTTTATTTAAAAAATATAATTTAAAACACGAAATAAAGGTGAAATGGTGGGTGTAATAATTATTTACATATTTATTTAACTGTTGCTAGGATTATTCTTATATGCGGCTATAATGAATTCAGTTTTTGTTTTTCTTGAAAGTTGTTTTTAACTCTTAATTGGGATTTTTTGTGGGTATTACGCTTTTGTGCTGTTTTATTATTTTTTTATAAATCCATTAATATTCCAATGTCGACTATCATTTTTCGATTTGTTTTTATCTTTATCTTTGCGAATTAATTGTAATGTACTAGTTATTGTTTTCCATTAATTAACGGTTTTGTTTTTATATCTTGCTCCTTATTGTAAATTATTGTGTCTGTTTCACATGTATATCGTGTTATGCGTGTCTTATTTCATTTAAAGAAATATCTTCAATTATTTATTTTGGTATTTTTGGGTTCTTATAACGTGTTGATTTATATATTTTAATTTTTTACTCATATTTGATTATTTATTGATTTAAATGAATTAATATTTATGATTGATAGCCTGCGTATATCAAATAGCTCTTTTTCGATCGAAAAAAACAATTTTTAACTACAGTTTTAATTCTATAACTTAATAACAGCTGAAGAGTATTTTCCTATATCGATAATATAAAAAAATAATCAGCGAAATATGATCTGAGAGGTTTGAAATGCGAGATTATGAACCATTATCAAATAATATTGGCAGGATGTTAAAAGACTACCGTAGGCGCACAGGATTAACAGGAAGTGAATTGGCGAAGCGTATTAATGTAAGCCAGCAGCAAATATCTCGGTATGAAAACGGCGTGAATAATATATCATTCGACAAACTTATCATACTATTTAATGCACTTGAAATGAGTAGTAGAGATATTGATGTTTTCTTCGAAAAAATGAAGTATCTGTTTGATTCTAGTGTATACAAACACTCTAAAATAGAGTGATAGACCCTTTTTTTTTAAAATCATTCAAATTTAATTAAATTGTTTTAGGCAATTTAATTAAATTCGGTCGTTTTAATTATAGTGTCATGAAGTCTGTATTTGTTTTTTCTATCAAGATGTACTTAATAAATATACATAAGGAAATATTATGAAAGTTAAATCACTAGCACTTGTTGTTATTTCAGCTTTATCTTTAGGTTCAGTCGCTGCAATGGCTGCAACAACAACCGTAAACGGCGGTCAAGTACACTTTAAAGGTGAGCTAGTGAATGCAGCGTGTGCTGTTGATGCTGGTTCTGTGGAGCAAACTGTTCGTTTAGGTCAAGTTCGTACAGCTAAATTAGCTAAATTGGGCGATACCAGTGGTTCTGTTGGTTTTAATATCCAATTAAACGACTGTGATACAACAGTTGCTACTTCTGCAAAAGTTGCCTTTACCGGTGTTGCAGCGAATGCAGCTAACCCAACTGTTTTATCTGTTGCTTCTTCAGCTTCAGGTGCAGCAACTAACGTTGGTATCCAAATTTTAGATGGTCAGAGCGCACCTCTGGGTCTGGATGGCGCAACATTCAGTAACCCTATCACTCTGAATGACGGTGCAAACGTTCTGCCATTCCAAGCTCGTTACTTCGCACTGGGTGCAACAACTGCTGGTGTTGCTAACGCAGATGCAACCTTCGCAGTTCAATACGAGTAATCATTAAAAAGGATTAGGGATATCCCATTTGATAAGCCAAGGATGGCTTTTATTCACGAACCAAAAGGTGGAAGTTTATGAGAGAGCTGCTGGCAGTTTCACTCCTTCTGTTTTCTCCATTTTTGCAAGCTGGAAATAAATGGAAAGTTCAACTTCCTGGTGGCGGGATGCGCTTTCAAGGGGAGTTAATTGCAGAAGGCTGCACTGTTGAAACTTCAGATCGTAATTTGGTAGTGAATATGGGGCAAGTGCGCACCAATGCATTTAAGGCTCCAGGCCAAGATTCAGCACCGACTGCGTTTGATCTTCACCTACGAGAGTGTAGCGATGCGGTCAGTGAGTATATATCCATAACCTTCAACGGTGTGGCTAATGAAAGGAACCCAGATATTTTTTCCATCGGCGATGGGCCTAGCACCGCGAAAGGTGTAGGAGTAGCCATTTTTGATTCAAAAAATACCTTAATTCCGGTGAATAGTGCTCCACGTAAAATAGCTAATCTGCGTGATGGGGATATGACGTTGCATTTTGTTGCTAAGTATCGCTCGACGAGCGAGAACATCATGGGCGGAAAAGCGAATGCACAAGCACTATTCTCACTGACTTATGAATAAAAATACCGAAAAAGACAGTGACATATTTATTTAATTTTTTTAGTAAAAAAGGACAGATGTAAACATGAAAACCAGAAAAACATATAAGTTCATTACCGCCTTATTACTTTTACTCTGTTCGACCGTGTCCACTCAGGTTTATGCGGGTGTTGCATTAGGTGCAACGCGAGTGATTTATCCTGCGGATCAAAAGCAGGTTCAACTTGCCGTGACCAATAATGATGAAAAGGGCGTTTTTCTGATCCAATCGTGGGTTGAAAATGCCAATGGCCAAAAAGATAGCCAATTTGCGATTACTCCGCCCCTGTTCACGATGAAAGGCGTTAAAGAAAATACACTGCGCATTATTGATGCAACCAATAACCAATTACCGAAAGACAGAGAAACACTGTTTTGGCTGAATGTGAAAGCGATTCCAGCAATGGACAAAGCGAACATGAACGAGAACACGTTGCAGTTAGCGATTATTAGCCGCATTAAATTGTATTACCGTCCTACAGGTCTTTCTATTGCACCGGATAAAGTGGCTGAAGAATTACGCTTTAAGCGCCAAGGCAGCTCACTGATTGTGGTCAACCCAACGCCTTATTTTGCCACTGTCACAGATTTAAAAATCGGCGCAGCAAAATTGGATAATGTGCTTGTTCCTCCATTTGGTGATGCGTCAGTGAATGTTCCTTCCAATGGCAATGGTGCTATTAGCTACCAAACCATTAATGATTACGGCGCACTAACGCCGAAAATGACAGGAAAAATGCAGTAAAAACATACGTTTTTATTTCTCGAAAATAATTAAACATCATTCCAAATTGGAAATTTGCTGAGCAACATTGTTGAGCGGAGGGAGCATGTCACATCTGACATCTGAAAAAGGGCTATTAATTTCAAAAAAAGGATCATTTTTGGGATGCAGATTCGAACGCCATTTTCCTTTGGTTCCGCTGGCATTCTTGATAGGCGCATGCCTTTATCCAACATGGGCGACGGCAGAGTTATATTTTAACCCTCGTTTCTTAGCGGATGATCCTTCAGCAGTCGCAGATTTATCTGCGTTTGAACAAGGGCAAGAAGTTCCTGAAGGGACTTATCGTGTTGATGTCTATCTTAATGATGGTTATTTACTCACCCGGGATGTGAACTTTGTTCTGGATAAAAATGATAAACAGCTATCTCCTTGTTTAACGCCTAATGAATTGGCCAAGATGGGGATCAATACATTATCGCTGCCAGAATTACAGACGAAACCCAAAGATACCTGTGAACCATTATCATCCACCGTGAAGGATTCAACGGCGAGATTTGATGTGGGTTTGCAACGGTTATATATCACCGTTCCACAGCTGTTTATGAAAGACAAAGCGCGAGGTTTTATTCCTCCGGAGCTTTGGGATTCAGGGATCACGGCAGGTATTTTAAACTATAGCCTGACGGGAAGCAGTGCGCGTAACCAAGACGGAAAGCACAGTAGCTATAACTATTTGAATCTACAAAGTGGTTTAAACTTTGGCGCGTGGCGCTTACGAGATAACTCCACATGGAGCCACAGTACAGGCACAGCAAATAGTGAAACTCGCTGGGAACATATCAATACCTATTTAGAACGCGGCATCAATGTGATCCGCTCTCGTTTAACGCTGGGTGATAGCTACACCCCGGGCGAAATTTTCGACAGCGTTAACTTCCGAGGCATCCAATTAGCTTCGGATGACAATATGCTGCCTGAAAGCCAAAAAGGTTTTGCGCCGGTGATCCGAGGGATCGCTCGCGGTACAGCGGATGTCTCTGTTAAGCAAAATGGGTATGAGATCTATCGCAACACATTCCCACCGGGACCGTTTGTAATTAACGATCTCTATTCTGCAGGGAATAGTGGTGATTTGCATGTGACGATCACGGAAGCGGATGGATCCGTACAGAGCTTTACCGTGCCATATTCATCCGTTCCGTTGCTCCAACGTGAAGGGCATACTCAATATGCCGTCACTGTAGGGGATTACCGTTCGGGAAGCGGTAATCAGGAAAAGCCGACATTCTTACAAACGACGTTACTGCACGGTTTGTCATATGGTTGGACGCTCTATGGCGGAACTCAGTTAGCCAATCGTTACCAAGCTTTTAACGCAGGGATAGGTAAAAACATCGGTGTCTTTGGGGCGCTATCTATCGATATTACCCATGCTAATGCCAAATTACCGGATGACAGTAACCATCAAGGTCAGTCAATTCGTTTCTTATATAACAAGTCTCTGAATGAAACGGGCACGATTATTCAGCTGGCGGGTTACCGGTATTCAACAAAGGGTTACTACTCATTTGCGGATACGACATATAAGCGGATGTCAGGGTATAACCTTGCGACGCAAGACGGCATTATCCAAGTGACACCTAAGTTTTCTGACTATTACAACTTAGCCTATAACAAACGCGAAAAAATTCAGTTAACCCTAACCCAGCAGTTGGGTGAGCAATCCACGATGTATGTGACAGGAAGTCATGAAACGTATTGGAATACTAGTAAAGCGGATAAGCAATTACAGGTAGGGATTAACACGCTAATTAAAGGGATTAGCTGGGGATTAAGTTACAGTCTGTCCAAAAACTCATGGCAGGATGGCAACGACCAAATGCTGGCATTGAGCGTCAACATTCCCTTTAGCCATTGGTTACGTTCGGACAGTCAGTCTATCTGGCGTAATGCCAGCGCAAGTTACAATGTTTCGCACGATCTCAAAGGTCGCGTAAATAACACCGCTGGTTTATACGGAACGTTATTGGAAGACAATAACTTAAGTTATAGCGTTCAAGCTGGGTATGCAGGCGGTGGGCAAGGTAACTCTTCAGGAACGGGTTATACATCCCTGAATTATCGCGGGGCTTATGGAAATGCCAACGTTGGTTATAGCTATGCCGATAACATTCGCCAAGTTTACTACGGTGTGAGTGGGGGCGTTTTAGCTCATGAAAATGGATTAACGTTGAGCCAGCCAATGAACGATACCGTGGTATTAGTGAAAGCACCAGGTGCAGGACATGTGAAAGTCGAAAACCAAACAGGGGTTGAGACTGACTGGCGGGGCTATGCGGTATTACCTTATGCCACTGAATATCGTGAAAACCGTATTGCGTTGAATACCAATACGTTAGCGAACAACGTGGATCTGGATGATCCCGTCCTGAATGTAGTGCCAACCCGTGGTGCTGTGGTTCGCGCTGATTTCCAACCTAAAGTTGGGATAAAAGTTCTCATGACGTTGATGAGACATGGAAAACCAGTACCGTTTGGTTCCGTCGTCTCTTCTGATGAAAGTGGTGGTGGCAGTATTGTGGCGGAAGATGGGCAAGTTTATTTAACGGGGTTACCGCTAACGGGACGATTAATTGCGCGTTGGGGGGAAGGGGCTGATGCTCAGTGTACGGTTAATTACACACTGCCAGCAGAAAGCCAATATGAAATCCTCAGTAAGTATCGTGCCGAGTGCCAATAAGGAGCCAATAGTGTTTGATAAATCGAATATATTCTTTGCCTCAATGCTGACCTCGTTGTGCTTATGTTCCAATGTATTGGCGGCGGATAGCACCATTAACATTACAGGCAATGTACGAGATAACACTTGTGCCGTGGCTCCTGGCTCACAAAATCAAGTGGTCGATTTGCTCCTGAATGCGGTGAAACAGCTGCACTCAGTGGGGGAAGTGACGCCAACAGTACCGTTTCGTATTGAGCTAACACCTTGCGGCTCTGCGGTAACAGCAGTCAAAGTCGGGTTTGTCGGTATAGCAGACTCGAGTAACAAAACTTTGCTGGCATTAGAACCCGGTAGCGCAA
This sequence comes from Providencia sp. PROV202, assembly GCF_028479565.1. Taxonomy (NCBI): domain Bacteria; kingdom Pseudomonadati; phylum Pseudomonadota; class Gammaproteobacteria; order Enterobacterales; family Morganellaceae; genus Providencia; species Providencia sp. PROV202. Next base: position 10,478 of record NZ_JAMPNV010000009.1, read on the forward strand.
ATGCGACAGGGGCAGGTATTCAGATTTTAGACAGTGCTAAAGACCCATTAGTCCTCAATGCGGACTCAAATAATATTGCATGGACGCCTTTAGTGGCAGGAAAAGCCAATACGCTCAATTTCAATGCACGTTTAATGGCGTCAAAATTGCCCGTTACGGCAGGGCATATTCGAGCAACGGCCACATTTACGCTCGAATTCCAGTAAATAGAGGATGCGATGAATGACGTATAAATCAACAATGATGACGGCCTTAATTTTGGGGCTGTTATCTTCATCAATAACCTCCACACACGCGGCTGACGTAACCGTGACGGTCAATGGGAGCGTTGTTGCGAAACCTTGTACGGTATCAACCAAGACTGCCAATGTGGATCTGGGTGATCTTTACACGTTCAATTTGACCTCACCGGGGTCGGCATCGGATTGGCATACTGTGTCGCTGGATTTGACCAATTGTCCTGTTGGTACATCGGTAGTTATGGCGACCTTTAAAGGTGTCGCTGATTCGGTGGGATACTACAAAAACCAAGGTACGGCGGGCAATATCCAGCTGCAACTTCAAGACTCATCGGGTAATAATTTAAATAACGGCGCACAAAAACGCATGCCAGTCAGCGATGCAACGCTTTCAACCAGTTTTCCTTTACAAGTAAGGGCAATATCGGTAAGAGGCGGGGCGACACAAGGCACCATCCAAGCGGCAATTGATGTCACCTACACGTATCTGTGAGCAATATTATGAATATAAAACAGCTAGTTAAATTAATCGTTGTTAACACGTTTATTTACTTTGTCGGAGTTTCTTCGGCATATGCTTTTACCTGTCGTGACTCGACTGGAAACGTATTGAACAGTGCTCCAGGAACAGGTACTGCCAACGTCTATGTGAATTTACAACCAAGCATTCAAACAGGGCAAAACTTAGTTGTTGATTTATCTCAGTCTATACAGTGTAAAAATGACTCCCCAACAAGTCGTTTAGACCTAGTGAGTATGATTAGAGGGTCTGCTTATGGCGGGGTATTAAGCAACTTTAATGGTTCATTAAGATACTATGGCTCAAGTTATACTTTCCCATTAAATAGCCCAACGAAGCAGCAAAACTTCCCATCAGGAAACTATACCGCTTGGAATACCCAGCTTTACTTAACACCCGTTTCTGCGGCGGGAGGGGTAGTTATCAACCAAGGAACACATTTTGCCACTTTAGTGATGTATCAAGTGGGGTCAGATCTGGTTGGTGGTGGGAACGTGCACACAGCGACATTTACGTGGAATTTATTCGCGAACAATAATGTTATTGTGCCTATTGGGGGCTGCGATGTTTCTTCGCGTAATGTGGTCGTCAATTTACCGGAATATCCGGGTAGTGCTCAGCCGGTACCCTTATCTATCTATTGCGCTTCTAGCCAAAATATTTCCTATTACTTAACGGGTACAACGGATACGAGCAGCAATATTTTTGCTAATACCCTGTCTGGCGCAAATGCCGCGACAGGGGTCGGGATCCAAATGGTTCGCAATGGTAATGCGATCCCTGCAAACCAAAACGTTCAGTTAGGTCGAGTAGGAACTTCGTCGACGAGTTTAGGGCTAAGCGCGCGATACTCAAGAACCCAAGGTCAGGTGACCGCAGGGAAAGTGCAGTCCGTGATTGGCGTGACGTTCATGTATGATTAGTGAATGAATTAGATAGATGAAAAGGCTCAAGAAGAAATATCTTGAGCCTTTTTGCGTTAAATAAAGATTCATATGCTTAGCAGAAATTTGGATGATCTGTATGTAGCGCTGGGTATTGTATCATTTTCCCATCACTGAGAACTCAACCTATTAATATTATTGTAGAATATGGTCATCATTATCGTTTTGGTAATATTGACTGTTATTTTACAAACCCTGAATACAGACCACAGACCACCCGCAAAAAATCCTTCAAAAAAGAATAAATACCAAATAATAAATTATAAATAAATTTTAATAGTCATTAATGCGTATTATTAACTGATGAAAATAATTTGCAAACGAGATTGGTTATCAATATACTTTTTTCGACCAGTTAAAAATACTCAATATACTAGTTTTAGCATCACTTCACCTTGGAGAAGATAGCAACATGTTGAAAAAAATGTATTTTTTACGTAATAAAACGCGTTTAATTACGTTGGCCTCATCGCTTATTGTTACCTGCGCACTGCCTGCCATGGCAAAAGATTCCCTAACGTTATATACCACTCGTGAGCCGGGGCTGATCCAGCCACTGCTGGATGCCTTTACTAAAGAAACTGCCATTGACGTCAACACCGTCTATGTTAAAGACGGCATGTTAGAGCGCGTCAAAGCGGAAGGTAAAAATTCCCCCGCAGACTTATTAATGACGGTGGACGCGGGTAACCTCATCGATTTAGTAGAAGCAGGCGTTACCCAGCCTGTTGATTCAAAAGTATTAAATGACGCTATTCCTGCTTCATTACGCGACAAAGATAACCAATGGTTTGGTTTATCGATGCGCGCTCGCGTGCTGTATGCGGAAAAAGATTTACCGTTAACTAGTATTACTTATGAAGATTTAGCCGACCCTAAATGGAAAGACAAAATTTGTATCCGTGCAGGTCAGCACCCGTATAACACAGCGTTAGTGGCAGCAATGATTGCTCACGACGGTGAAGCGAAAACGGAAGCGTGGTTACGCGGTGTGAAAGCTAACTTAGCCCGTAAAGCAACTGGCGGAGACCGTGATGTTGCGCGTGATATTCTTGGCGGTATCTGCGATGTTGGTTTAGCGAACTCTTATTATGTGGGTCACATGAAAAATGCCAAAGAGGGCACAGACGCACGTAAATGGGGGGATGCTATTAAAGTGGTTCAGCCAACCTTTACCAATGGTGGAACGCACGTCAACATCACTGGTGCAGCCGTTGCGCGCCATGCTCCTCATAAAGCAGAAGCGGTTAAGTTGATGGAATATCTGGTTTCTGTTCCTGCTCAGCAACTGTACGCGCAAGCAAACTATGAATACCCAATTCGCAAAGGCGTTCCACTGGATGCCACCATCAATAACGCGATTGGTGAAATCAATGTGGATACTCTTCCACTTACTGAAATTGTGAAATACCGTAAACAAGCGAGTCAGTTGGTAGATAAAGTTGGATTCGATCAATAAAACTGGCTTAACCTCAACGCGCGGCGCTTTCGGGCTGCCGCGCGTTGGTTTCTCGCCATTAACCCTTTCTGTGGTGGTCATTACGCTTGGCGTTCTGACCCCTTTGTTGTTTTTATTAGGTCTGGCTGCAAGCTCAGGATTCAGCCATTGGGAACATTTGATGCGCTATGTGCTTCCCGATGCCACCTTAAATACCTTAATTTTACTGTTGGGTGTTGGCGCAATGGTGATGACCATTGGGGCGGGGTGTGCATGGTTGGTGACCGCATTTGATTTCCCAGGTCGAAAGCTGTTTAGCTGGGCGCTGTTACTACCCCTAGCGATGCCAACCTACATTGTGGCGTTTGCATGGTTAGATTTATTGCATCCTATTGGACCGATTCAAGAATTTATTCGTAGCGTTTTAGGGTACGACTCACCGCGCCAATTCCGCCTGCCTGATCTCCGTTCGATGACGGGCGCCATTTTACTGCTTGGTCTGGTGCTTTACCCCTATGTTTACTTGACCATGCGAGCCATGTTTATGAGCCAGCCAGCCCACTTGCTGGAAGCGGCTCGAACCCTTGGGCTCAGCTCGACGGGGACATTTTTCCGAGTGGCGCTACCGATGGCGCGCCCTGCCTTAGTGGTGGGAACCAGCCTTGCACTGCTGGAAACGCTCAATGATATCGGCGCATCGGAATTTTTAGGTGTGAATACATTGACCGTGACGGTGTACACCACATGGGTGACTCGCTCTGATCTACCCGCTGCGGCGCAAATTGCCTGCTCGATGTTAACCGTGATTATCTTGCTATTAGCATTAGAATATTACGGTCGAAAAAATCAGCGTTACAGTACTGGGCGGCAAATGCGTGGGATTTTGCCATCGCGTTTGACGGGATGGCGAGCCGTATTAGCCACGTGTGTCACCGCGCTACCCGTCGTGTTAGGCTTTTTAGCGCCAGCGCTATTTTTGGGGTGGGAAAGTCTTAAACGCATCAGTGACAGCATGACAATCTCAAGCAGCCTGTTGCAGTCATTACAAAACTCATTATTGCTGGCGGCGGGGGTCACCATCGTTGTGACGTTGGTGAGCATTGTGGTGGCGTGGTATGCCAGAGCGAGTGCCATTTCTGGTTCATCTCAAGAATGGCGACGAACCTTGATGAAAATTGCGTCACTGGGCTATGCAGTGCCCGGAACGGTGTTGGCGATTGGTTTGTTAACACCGGGTATGGCGCTGGATAATTTTCTTGCTGAGCTATTGGATTTTCGCGGATTACCGCTGTTATCAACGGGAATTTTATTGGTTATCTGCTGCTCAATTCGATTTATGGCGATCTCCATTGGGGCGATTGATGCTGGGCTAACTCGCATTCCGCCGAGTATGGAACAAGCCTCAAGGCTGCTAGGGGAAAGCGAGCTGCGAACATTCTTTCGTGTTCACCTTCCGCTATTACGTCCGGCACTTGTCACCAGTGCATTGTTGGTCTTTGCTGATGCGATGAAAGAGTTGCCGACCACATTACTGTTACGCCCGGTGAATTTTGAAACGTTGGCAACTTCATTGTATGCGGAAGCGGCTCGTGGCACTTATGAGGAAGGGGCAATTGCGGCATTATTGATCGTATTGGCGGGAACATTACCTGTGATTTTATTGGCGCGTAGCCAACTCACATCGTCTCAGTCAAAGCAGTCTTCTTAATTAAAATCATTATGTTAAGGAACGTATTCGGTGTCAGATTCAACCTTAGTTCTTGACAATGTCCATGTTTCTTATGGCAACAAACATCAACGTAACCATGTGCTTAATGGCTTTTCTTTGCATATCGATGCTGGGGAAATTGGTTGTTTACTTGGGGCTTCAGGATGCGGAAAAACCACTGCATTGAGAGCGATTGCTGGGTTTGAACAGGTAGAGCAAGGAACCATCTACGTGGGGGGCCGCTGTGTTGCTGGTCCAAATCTTCACCTGCCACCTGAACAGCGTAATGTCGGCATGGTTTTCCAAGATTATGCCTTGTTTCCTCATTTAACGGCGGCACAGAACGTGGCATTTGGGCTCAGAAAACAGCCTAAAGAGCAGCAACAGGCTCGCGTTCAACAGTTATTAAAGTTGGTTGAATTGAGTGGCTTAGCGGAACGCTATCCTCACGAAATGTCGGGGGGGCAGCAGCAGCGTATTGCATTAGCGAGAGCATTAGCGCCACAACCTGCGGTGTTGTTGCTGGATGAACCGCTTTCGAGCCTTGATCCGGATAGCCGAAAACGTTTAGGGCAAGAAGTGCGGGATATTTTACGCGCAGCGGGGCAAACTGCGTTGTTGGTGACCCACAGTGAAGACGAAGCTCAATTAATGGCAAATAAAATCAGCTACTTAAAAGAGGGACGTTTACTCGAGGAGTAGTTGAGAATCGTGAAAACCCAATGCCGTATGAACGGCATTGGGTGCTCGATTATTTAAAGCAGGTTTGAGCCCAGCGGGCTAACCCAGCGGTAACTGAGCCAAAGTCATCGCCACGAACAATAGGGATGTTCGGAAGCTGTTCTTGAATCGCTTGATGTAATATAGGCGAGCGGGCGCTACCACCCGTGACAAAAATAGCATTCGGTTGAACGCCGCCTTGTACAACGGCTTCTTTCACCAACTCAATCATTTTACTTTTTGGTGATTCAATCGCATCAATCAATTGTTCACGTCCAATATTCACTTCAAGCAGCTCTTTTGATAATGCAATTTTCGCTAAATAACTTTGCTCGTCAGAGAGCGCGATTTTCGCCTCTTCCGCTTTGCGTACAATGCTGTAGCCTAGCGTTTGGTGATAAACCTCGAGCAAACGTGCGAGCAAAGCTGGCTCTTGAGCATCTTGCTGTAAGCGGGTTAATGCATTGAGGTTAGCGCGAGAATAAAATTCTTTTTGCGCTTCCACATTGTTAATGGCAATCGGGTTCCAAAACTGCAACAGAGGCATTTTAATCCCTGATTGGTATTGGCTTTCCATACCAAATAGCTGCATTAACTGTTTTAAGGCAACGAAAATATCCAGATCGTTTCCGCCAACACGTTGACCGGTGTGTGCTAATAAAGAGCTTGTACGGTCTTGGCTGTCTTTGTAACTAGGCCCCATTTGGATCAGTGAGCAGTCGGTGGTTCCCCCTCCAATATCCACCACTAAAATGGTCTGGTCTTTCGTGAGGGTAGATTCATACTCTAACCCTGCGGCAACCGGCTCAAACTGGAACGCAATATTCTTAAATCCAGCACGTTTAGCGGCTTTTAATAAGATAGCTTCCGCTTGCTGGTTCGCCAGTTCACCACCACGTCCATGGAAGTTAATTGGGCGACCAATCACCGTATCAGTGATGGTTTGTTGAGTACTTGCTTCGGCTGTATGCTTGATATTTGCCATCATGGCGCACACTAAATCTTCGAAGAAACTGACTTGGGTTTCGTGTAAACCTGATGCACCTAAAAAAGACTTAGGTGATTTTACATAGTAGACATCACGCGGGTCGCTTAAATATAAGTCCAGCGCAGCTTGCCCGAAAACAATATCTTCTGGCTCGAGTTCAATGCCTTCATCCTGATTAAACGCGATGGAGCGTCGGAGGATTTGCTGACCTACTGAGTCTGTCGGAGAAATATTCAGATGGCGAAATAAGTGCTCTGAAACTGATTCTCTTGTTGGCGCACACAAGGTTGATGGAATATAAAAATTGCTGCCTTCAAGGGGTAACAATTGCGGTTTGCCATCTTTCATGATTGCGACGGAGCAGTTAGATGTTCCGTAGTCAAAACCAATAAACATTTCGCCTCCAAAATCTAGGGTGCTTTGAAAAAAGTGGAAAACTGTATATCAACCTTGCGGGAAATGCTATTGGAACCGTATTTTTATTTTGTGTGGGAAACATAATTTGGCGCAAGGATAAGGGCGACATCATTTTGTAGGATAAACAGAACTATTTATTGTGAAATACCCTATCGAGGATCAAATGAGTCAAGCCAAAATTGAATTGATGTCTGAAATTACGTGCCCAGAATGTGGGTGTTCGAAAATGGAAGAGATGCCAACCAATGCTTGCCAGTGGTTTTATGAATGCACGGGTTGCGGTGTATTATTAAAGCCATTAGAAGGGGATTGCTGCGTTTTTTGTTCTTATGGCACGGTGAAATGCCCACCAATCCAAGAAGCAGAATTAACAGGCAAGCCTTCATGTTGCTGTAAATAAGACTCAGAGAAAAATCATTAATTTCGTAGGAAATAGATAATATTCAATTAAGTATAATTATCTATTCTGACAATTTTTACGCCACAAGTAATTAAATTCTTCGAGCGGAAATTCCATTTCGTCTCTATCCAATAGCGGAATGGAAACGATATTCCTACCATCTTCATTCAGGTACGTTTTCACCATAAAACGTTTGTAGGTATAGCTATTTTTTGCATCAAATACCAGAACTTGACCACAAACGTAGCCTAACATACCGCGATCAGAGGTCTCTCTGATGACATGGTATTTCACATCTTTAAATTCGACGGTTTTAGGGAAATTCAACAAGTCTTCCACAGCCCGCTCGGATTTCTTGATAACATCTAAATCAGGTGTGTAGTTAGCCATTACTCCTGCAAGAAATGATCCTCCTGCGATAAGAATAATCACTAAGATAGAAAGCATCTTATTCGTCATGATATTTTTTCTAGATTATTATATTTAATAAATAAACTTATTATTATTTTTTATCAATTATGGATATCGCGAGGTAATAAAGGTTCAGGGGCCTTTATTATTTTTATTCACTGTTCCCCACTAATTTCCATTAATTTAGCCATATGAATGGCTTCAATAATTTGAGCGCGATTGACTCTAGGATTATTACTATCAAGTAGGTTTTGCCAGATATTAATCGCCGTTGTGTAATTGGCATTGATAAAGGCATCTGAGGCTAATAACATCAATGCGGTGACTTCATTCTTATCTAGACTTAATGCTTTGTCTATCATTTTCTGTGTGTCATTTGTAACCACTTGTCCGGCTTGGTAATACATCACTGTGGCGATTGCGGCATAGAGTTGGGCATTCTCACCGCGATATTTGAGTGCATATCCATAGGCAATTAAAGCATTTTCATAGCTATTTTGATAAAGATAGTATTCACCTAAAACAGCCCAAAGTTCACTGTTTTCAGGGGATTGGCGGATATCTGTTTGTAAACGTTGTAGATCCTGCGTTTCACGCTCTAATGGTGTAAACAGCAAAGTAGGGTCATTTTGTCTTTGATATAAATCAAGTGTTGAGTGGAATCGTGGTAATAAAAAATATCCCGCTATCATAATGCAGATTATGATGATAATAAGGGTGTTACTTATCTTATTCCAATGAGGATACTGAAGTGTTTTTTCATTATTAATAGCCGGTAATAATTGTATGTCAGAGTGAGTCCGGTTGTATTTTTCTATTAACGGAATAGAGGGATCTAATAAAATAACGCGCTGATTAATTCTATTTTTTACTTTTAATGTTTTCCATAAAATAAAGATAATAAAAAGAACTGCAAATACGGGAAGTAGCCATAATAGTAGGGTGCTAAGCGTTAATGGGGGATTATATAAAACAAAGTCACCATAGCGCTCGGTCATATAGTGTTTAATTTGAGATTCACTTTTCCCTTCCGAGACCATTTTAAAAACTTGATGGCGCATACTGACAGCAGTCGGTGCGTTAGATTCCAATAAGTTTTGGTTTTGGCATTGTGGGCAACGTAGCTGAGAGGCAATCTGCAAAGATAATTCTTGCTCCTCATTGGAGTTAAATGCCCATGTATCCACAATTTGGGCGTGCGCATCCAAGGCGCACAGTAGCAGGAGCAACATAACGATTTTTTTAATCATGCTTCCGCCCCCTAAACCAGCTCATTAGCGCACCTAAGCACATTACAAATCCACCACTCCAGATCCATTGAATGCCTTCTTGTACATAAAAACGCATTGCATAGCGTTCAGTACCCGTTTTTTCTCCCAGCACCACATACCAAGAACGCAGCCACCCCCAGTGGATCCCCGGCTCTATCATGAGTTGCTGGCGAGCCATATATAGGCGACGCTCAGTGACAAGAATAAAGCCATTTTGACCTGCGTTTTGGCTGACGTGGATCAGCGCTTTTTCAGTGGTGTAGTTGGATTCAGCTGCCAGTTGTAATTGCTGAAATTGGAATTGATATCCGCCAACTGAGATAGATTGCCCGACGGCGATATTTTGGCTGATTTCTGCTTTCTGTGTTGAGGAAAGGGCAATCCCCATGGCGAACAGAACAACCCCTGCGTGAGCAACAATAGCTGGAAGTTTTCGCTGCATAATCATCAACAGCCGTTGAAGTGGCGTGTGATTTTCGTTCTTTGTAATATCGCGATATTTGAATGTGGCAAGCGCCACTATCACCAGCATAAACAGGCCAAATGGTAATAACGTTTGATTGAAATAGGGGGCGCCCACTGAAATCTTACCTAACCCTAATAGCCCATAGAGCATCGGGTATAACGTACCAGTCAGTACGATACATAAAACCGCGGTAAACAAAATCAATGTTAGTAATAAATAGATTTCTTGTGATGTTTTGCGCCGAGGTTCTTGAGGAGGGAATTTGGCCTTCCAACCATAAATAAACAGCGCACCAAGGCTTAAAACGCTAAAGAGTAAAAATAGCGGGACGGCACGCACGTTATCTAAGGCAAATGCATGAACGGACACTAAGATCCCAGAGCGGACAATCAGTGTACCGAGCAGCGCTAAAATTAATGTGATAATCGCCAGCAACAGACTCCAGTGGCGATACAGCCCTGTTCGACGTGTGATAGATAAACTGTGCAGCAATGCCGTGGCTGAAAGCCAAGGAAGTAAAGAGGCGTTTTCAACCGGATCCCAAAACCACCATCCTCCCCAGCCCAATTCACTGTATGCCCACCAAGAACCGAGGATGATACCGCTTGTGAGTATGCACCAACTTGGAACCGCAAAGCGCCAACACAATTGAGCTATAGGTTGACTGGAATCTTCGGGAAGTAGAGTGGGCGTCGCCATTAATGACGCGAGCACTAACGCGGCGACTAGCATCAATCCGCTGTAACCAAGGTAAAGTAGTGGCGGATGTAAAATTAGCCCCCAATGTTGCAGCATCGGATTGAGATCACGACCTTCAATAGCAGGTGGAAACAGGCGTTCAAACGGGTTGGAATAGAACACAACAAACAGCAATAACGCTGTGCAAATAGCCGCCAGTACACATAATGTTAAAGGAAAAAATGGGCTATTTTGGCGGCGATAACGCCATGCAAATAAGGTACTCCAGCCGGAGAAAAATAGCACCCACAGAAGCAGTGAACCTTCGTGTCCTCCCCAGACTGCTGCAATTTTGATAACAAGAGGGGACAAACTGTGGCTATGTTGAGCCACATAACTAACGGAAAAATCACTGAAAACAAAGCTGGCGGTTAAACAGAGAAACGCAGTTAATAAAAAAGTGAATTGCAAAGACGTCCAGAGCACGCCCTGAGACATTTGCCTCGGGACGTGCCTGAAAACGCCGATAAACCCCAATAGGGTATGATAGCCGGTGATACACAGCGCCAGTAGCAAGCTGATAAACCCTATTTCGGGAAGGAAAATTTCCAAGTATCACCTTTAGTTTAAGTCGGTTATGCGACTGTCAGTTGTCCAGCGTACAGAACAAAGAAACGCAGGAAAAATACGCCAATTAAGCTTGCGCCACTGACCACTATAACCCGAAAAGCTTGGCTACCTTGTTGTTGCCATTTTTTCAATGCAAGAGGAATAACAAAACCAATCCCCACGACGCCAAGCCAGAACCACCACGTCCAGAAACCACCGCCTAATGCGGCAATTAACGAACGCAGTTTGCCATCATCCCCGAGCGCGAGTCCCACAAAGAAGGCGGCCAGCAAAAATATCTCTAACCAGACAACAAAGCTTTCTACACGGTGTAAAAAGGCCGTTTCAGGGTTATGAACATTTTTGCGATAGCGCAGGGCGATTGCCAGTAAACTCACCGCCAGTCCCGACGAGATCCCCGAAAAGAGGAATAAAGCCGGTAATATTGGGTTGTTTAAGAATGGATAGGATTTGAGTGCCGATAATAAGAACCCTGTATACGCCCCGAGCAATATAGCTAAGACTAGCATAGCAATATCTAATCCGCGCATGACGCGACTCAGCCAACCTAAAGCACGAGGGATTATCGTCAGTTTAGGTAGCCATTTTTGTTGCAGTTGGACGAGCTCCTGCTCATAAATTTTAGCCAGCCAAACCACTAATACCGCCATGTAAACTTGGAACAGCATCACCCCCATGGACATCACAGACGTTGGGCTGTAGTGAAACATCAATTTCCAGAACGTCCATGGACGGGTTAAGTGGAAAATGAGGATCAGCAGACCGAGAATAATGGTGGTTGGCGCTAAAATTAGCGTGGTACGCATGATAGTGCTATTGCTGGTAGCAGCATTGGGGATATATTGGCGCATCAATACGGCCAGAACCACTAACCCCGCAGAGATACCAATCAAAAACAGGTAAACGGCGATAGGCCAGTCCCAGACTAACGACTCAAAATGAAAAGCTGAAGTGGTTGTCATTGGCTAACCTCCCCATATTTAAAGGGAACTCGGTACATTTTGGGTTTCGTTCCCAGTGCAATTTTGAATCGATAGGTCGGTTTTTCATGGAGCATTAGCGACACCGCACTGTTTGGATCATCTAAATTACCAAACACCAACGCTTTGGTTGGGCACGCTTCAACACAAGCGGGCTGTTTCCCTTTTTTGAGATTGGTTTTACGGCAAAAGTCGCATTTATCGGCGGTTTTGCTAATAGGATGAATAAATCTGACGCGGTAAGGGCAGGCGGCAATACAGTATTGACAGCCAACGCACAGATCAGGGTTTACATCCACAATCCCCGTGGTTTTATCGATGAATGAAGCTCCTGTTGGACACACATCGACACAAGGGGCATGTTCGCAATGTTGGCAAGAGTGGCGGAAGAATCGATATTTGACGTCAGGAAATTGACCAATGGGTTCACTACGAATAATCGTTAGGCGTGATACGCCTTCTGGAACTTGGTTGACTTCCCGACATGCATCCATACAGGCGGTACAGCCGATACACAGTGTTTCATCGTGGATCATGCCATATCGCACCCCGTCAACTTTCATGGTATTGGCGAGGGTATGCCCCGCCACACCGCCTACCGCCGCCAGTGCGCCTGAATAGATTATGAATTGACGACGAGAACAACTCATGGCTGCTCCTTAAGAACATTCACCGCAGCAGGGTTAAAGTTCGGGTTATCTCGCTGATCTGAGTGGCAATCCACACAGATTTTGACCTTACCTTTATCGCTCAGCACTTTCATGGTGTCTTGCTTAGGGTGGAGGTCATGACAACTCGCACAAGCCACTTTGGTCACGTGAACATCGTGGGGCCAAAACGCTTTTTGCAGTTGTTCAGGTAAGTGGCAAGACAAACAGACGCTATTTTGTTGTTCCACACTGTACATCGGATCATTAAACCGCATGACGTCTTTGACGCCTTCACGGTGATTGGGGCCCGGTTTGCCGTGGCAATTAGTGCACGTCACCGGCAAATTATTATTCGGGTTAATGACCTCAGCATGAGTGCCATGCATCCCTTCTTTATCGGGTTTATGGCAATCAAGGCAAGCATTGTCTGGATTACGCTGCTGCGTAACTTGCCAACGACCGTCTTTGTTAGCTTCTTCAGCCATTTGTGGTGTTGCCGACGCGGATATCGCCCATAACAAGCCTGACGCCAGCACCCCAGCAGTTAATAACGAACGTAGTACGCTCATATTCACTCCATTGGTTATCGCACCCCAGCGAACTGGGGTGAGTGGTTATTTGGCTAACAGGTCGTTTTTACGAGCTTGTGCATCCCATTCAGGTACCACAGTCTTTAAAAACTCTTGTTTTTCGGCATTAATTTTCTGCATATCCAAGCCGATGGCTTGCTGCGCCTTATCTTTGGTGGAGATATCTGGGATAGCAATTTCATGAGTAATGCCTTTGGAGCCCAGTAAGCGCGCCAGTTTTGCACGGGCATCAGCGGCTTTATCCATTGCACCACCCAGCATACGTAACCCTTCATCTGGGGCATGCATATGGATACCGTGTGACGCGATAGCTAAATCCCAACGCCACTGCGCATGACGGATATCGGCAAGGATATCTTTCATTTCAGCATCGGTTGCACCCGCATCCCAAGCTGCTTTAGCTTCAAAGTGAGCGCGTACTAGCTGATCTTCCACTTTGATTTTCATCTCTTGGATAGCTTTTTTACGCTCAGCAACAATGCCTTGAAGTTGCTCTTTGCTTTGGGTATGACAGCTACTACAGGTTTGTTCAAAGTTATCGAATGGATTACCGATTTTATGGCTGGTATACAGTTCCCCTTTTTCGTTTTGCAGTTTTGGCATGTGGCAGTCAATACAAGTCACATTGTTTTTGCCATGGATACCTGCGCTCCAAGTTTCATACTCAGGGTGTTGGGCTTTGAGCATTGGGGCTTTAGATAGAGAGTTTGTCCAGTCAGAGAAGGCAATGTTGTCGTAGTACACTTCCATGTCTTCGACTTTGGTGCCGTTATCCCAAGGGAATTTCACGGCTTTAGTTTCGCCAGAGAAATAGTATTCAACGTGGCATTGACCGCACACCATAGATTGTTGGTCGAAGCGGCTCGCTTTATCGAATGGTTTACCGATAGCTTCCATGGCACGTTCTGCGTATGGGCGAGAAAGAGTGAGTTCAGGCTTGCCTTTGGCAAACTCAGGAGAGTCTGTTTTGTGGCAATCTGCACAGCCCAATACGTTGACAACTTCAGGGCCGCCTTTTGCCCATTTGCCTTTGAAGTAGCCATCTTCACCATGTTCCTGAATTAATCGAGCAACGTCAGGGCTTTTACAGCTCCAACATGCCATAGGAAGAGGACCATCTTCAGCATTTTTGGGTGCACCTGTTCGCAGTGTTTCACGAACATCGATAATCGCGTAGGCGTGACCACGAGGTTTGTTGTAGTCACGGGAGAATGGATACCCAGCCCATAAGATGACGAGGCGAGGATCTTCAGCCAGTGCATCTTCTCGTTGTGATTGTTCTGAAGTCGCGCGCCATGAATGGTATTGATCAGGGTGCGCCGCTTCAAAGGTTTCGTTTCGAGCGTTAATAGTTGATGTGGAATCTTTTGTTGGAGTTTGTGCCTGTACAGAGGTAAACAGAAATATCCCTGCAAGCACACTCAGTAGGTACAGTGCATTATTTCTTATCTTTGCCATAAGGGCCTCGAGTGTTTTTAAGCCAGCCATCCCATTAGCTGTATTTATTTTTATATTTGATAACAATCGCACTATTGCTATCAGACAATTGCCAACTTATATAATTAGCAAAAAACCACACAAAAAATATTGTCTTTGATCAATAATTAAAATGAGTTTACTTTTTAATCGATGAAAAATAATAAAAATGGGGGGAATTGAATAAATAAAAAAATATTAAATTTTATTTTTTAAGGAATATATTGATTTAACTCTCAAATAATAATGATTATTATTTACTGGTCATTATTTTTATTATCTTAATGATATTTATAGTAAATTATTCTTGTACCAATATGATGGATAAATAAGTTGGTTAATTTTTGAATTAAAACGTGCGTAAAATCAAAAAAAGTAAATATAGTTTTTTGTAAAAGTGCTCATCATATACTACTTTAGTGGTATATATTTTCATTAATTATAAATTTGGCTATTAAAAATAAGGTTTAAATTCGCAAATCATATTTATGAAATGTTAATGAATAATTATAAAACGACCTTAAACCCGCATTTCTCGATATTTGAACTTTGTCTTCGATGTGAAACGTCAAAGAATGACTATTTTCTTCATAATAACGCCAAAAATGAGTTTACCTACTAGGTAGTATGTATTTTTGATGGTTAGCTAATTAATATTCACAATAAATAATCATATAAAAAGTACGGTTTATCAGTCTCTTTTAGCAGTTTTTGGTTGGGCAATGTAAAGGAAATAAACATGGTTGATATCACCCGTCGGGGAGTTTTAACGGGGGCTTGGCGTAATGCTGCACCCGTAATTCGACCACCATGGAGTGGTAGCGAAGCACGTTTTATTGAACAGTGCACTCGTTGTAACCAGTGTATCACGAGTTGTGAAACGGCAATTTTGCAACCGGGTCCTGGTGGCTATCCCATGGTCGATTTTCAGCGTGGTGAATGCACATTCTGTTATGCATGTGCAGAGGCCTGTCCTGAGCCTATATTCCTTCCTCAAAATACCCAGCCTTGGAATATCAAGATTGCCATTGGGCAACACTGTCTGGCGTACAAATCGATTGAATGTCGTCGTTGTGAAGACAGTTGTGAGCCTCAAGTGATCGCCTTTCGTCCATCACTGGCCGGTATTTACCAGCCAAACATTGATATGCAGGGTTGTACAGGTTGTGGCGCATGTGTCGCGGGATGTCCTGTATCAGCCATTACCATGGAGCATGAAGATGCACAATAACTGGCAAGTTTGCAGTTTGATTGTTCAAGTCAAAAGTGAACGCATTCCAGCTGTGACAGATGAATTACACCAAGAACCCAACTGCGAAGTGGCTATTTCCTCCCCTGAAAATGGCAAGTTGATTGTGGTTGTGGAAGGGGAAGACAGCAAAACGCTTTTAGATACTATCGATTTCATCCGTGATATCGACGGTGTATTGGATGTTTCACTGGTTTATCACCAGCAGGATGAGCAATGTGAGGAAAATGTATGAAACTCAGTCGTCGTAGCTTTATGAAAGCCAATGCGATAGCGGCCGCTGCTGCGGCGGCAGGCGTTGGCGTACCAAGTATTGCGAAAGCAGTGGTTGGTCAGCAAGAAAGCATTAAATGGGATAAGGCACCGTGCCGTTTCTGCGGTACAGGTTGTGGAGTCTTAGTCGGAACACAAAATGGCCGCATTGTTGCGAGCCAAGGTGACCCTGAAGCCCCTGTAAACCGTGGTCTGAACTGCATTAAAGGCTATTTCCTACCAAAAATCATGTACGGAAAAGACCGTTTAACTCAACCGCTTCTGCGTATGAAAGACGGTGAGTACGATAAAAACGGTGAATTTACCCCAATTACATGGGAAAAAGCCTTTGATGTGATGGAAGAGAAAGTCAAAACCACCCTCAAAGAGAAAGGCCCTGAAGCTATCGGAATGTTTGGTTCCGGTCAGTGGACGGTGTGGGAAGGTTATGCTGCATCCAAATTATTTAAAGGTGGCTTCCGTTCAAATAACTTAGACCCGAATGCGCGTCACTGTATGGCATCTGCGGTTGTTGGCTTTATGCGTACTTTTGGTATGGATGAACCGATGGGTTGTTACGATGATATCGAACATGCCGATGCTTTCGTGCTGTGGGGTTCGAACATGGCGGAAATGCATCCAATTTTATGGTCGCGTATCACCAACCGTCGTCTCTCTAACCCTGATGTTCGTGTAGCGGTGCTATCTACATTTAAACACCGTAGCTTCGAATTAGCGGATAACGGCATTGTTTTTACGCCGCAATCAGACTTAGTGATCCTTAACTACATCGCGAACTACATTATTCAAAACAATGCGGTGAATCAGGACTTCCTCGATAAACACGTTAACTTACGTCGTGGGGCTACTGATATTGGTTATGGTTTACGTCCAACGCATCCTTTAGAGCAGAAGGCCAAAAACCCAGGTTCAGATGCGTCTGAGCCAATGACATTCGATGATTACAAAGCGTTTGTTGCGGAATATACCCTCGACAAAACGGCTGAAATGACGGGTGTTCCGAAAGATCAGTTAGAGGCATTAGCTAAGCTGTATGCAGATCCTAATGTAAAAGTCGTTTCCTACTGGACAATGGGCTTCAATCAGCACACTCGTGGCGTCTGGGCGAATAACTTGGCGTATAACCTGCACTTATTGACCGGTAAAATTTCTCAACCAGGTTGTGGACCGTTTTCCTTAACGGGTCAACCATCAGCTTGTGGTACTGCGCGTGAAGTGGGAACGTTTTCTCATCGTTTACCGGCAGATATGGTGGTTACCAACGAAAAACACCGTGAAAAAGTGGAGAATGTTTGGAAATTACCTGCGGGAACTATCCCAGAAAAAGTGGGATTACACGCTGTTGCTCAAGACCGTGCATTAAAAGATGGCAAGCTCAATTTCTATTGGGTGATGTGCAATAACAATATGCAAGCGGGCCCAAATATTAATGAAGAGCGTATGCCGGGCTGGCGTGATCCACGTAACTTTATCGTGGTTTCAGACCCATACCCAACCGTCAGCGCACTGTCTGCCGACCTGATTTTACCGACAGCAATGTGGGTAGAAAAAGAAGGGGCGTACGGTAACGCAGAGCGTCGTACACAATTCTGGCGTCAACAAGTACCAGCACCGGGCGAAGCAAAATCTGACTTAATGCAGATGGTGCTGTTCTCTCGTCGCTTCAAGGCAGAAGACGTTTGGCCGGAAGAATTATTAGCGAAAAAACCAGAATATCGCGGAAAAACGTTATACGACATTCTGTTTGCTAACGAGGCTGTGACCAAATTCCCACTGACAGAACTGGCCGATGACCAGCTGAATGATGAATCCCGTGAACTCGGCTTCTACCTGCAAAAAGGGTTATTTGAAGAGTATGCAGGCTTCGGTCGTGGTCATGGTCATGACTTAGCGGATTTTGATGCTTACCACAAAGCTCGCGGTATCCGTTGGCCAGTCGTGGATGGTAAAGAGACCCAATGGCGTTACAGCGAAGGTAATGACCCTTATGTTAAAGCTGGACAGGGTTATCAATTCTACGGTAAGCCAGATGGTAAAGCGGTGATTTTTGCTCTGCCATTTGAACCAGCCGCAGAAGCGCCAGATGCAGAATACGATTTGTGGTTATCCACAGGACGTGTCCTTGAGCATTGGCATACCGGCAGTATGACTCGCCGTGTCCCTGAGTTGCACCGTGCATTCCCTGAGTCCGTGGTGTTTATGAACCCGCTGGATGCAAAAGCCAAAGACTTACGTCGTGGAGACAAAGTCAAAGTGCTTTCTCGCCGTGGTGAAGTGCTCTCAACTGTGGAGACTCGCGGTCGTAACCGTCCACCAAAAGGTTTGATTTATATGGCATTCTTTGATGCGTCTCAGTTAGTGAATAACCTCACTCTGGATGCAACGGATCCGCTATCGAAAGAGACGGATTACAAGAAATGTGCAGTTAAATTGGAAAAGGTGTAATTGCGTATGTCCCAGAAACCGAGTTCCCAGAATAGTCGCCGCCGTTTTTTGCGTGATGTTGCTCGTGCAGCGGGTGGACTGGCGGCTGTTGGTGTGGTACTGGGGCTTCAGCAACAAACCTCCCGAGCGAGCGGAGTGCATCTTCGCCCGCCGGGTGCCTTAGACGAAAGTGCTTTTGCAAGTGCCTGTGTGCGCTGTGGTCAATGTGTGCAAGCGTGTCCTTACGACATGTTGAAACTCGCCACATTGGCGTCTGGCATGGCAGCCGGTACACCATATTTTATTGCTCGTGAAAATCCGTGCGAAATGTGTGAAGACATTCCTTGTGCCAAAGTATGCCCAAGTGGTGCGTTGGATAAGGATATTGCTTCAATCAATGATGCTCGTATGGGGCTGGCAGTGTTACTCGACCAAGAGAACTGCTTGAATTTTCAAGGGTTACGATGCGATGTGTGCTACCGAGTTTGCCCTGTGATTGACGAAGCTATCACTCTGGAACTTGAACAAAACCATCGAACCGGTAAACACGCACGGTTTTTACCTACCGTAAACAGTAACTATTGCACTGGATGCGGTAAGTGCGAACAAGCGTGCGTACTCGAAGAGTCAGCTATCAAGGTATTACCACGATCGCTGGCGAAAGGGGAATTAGGTCACCATTACCGTTTTGGTTGGCTGGAGGGAAACAATGGCAAATCGTAAGCACGATGCCGGACGTGAGGCTCTGGCGAAAAAAGGGTGGTGGGGAAGCCATAAATGGTTGGTATTAAGACGTACCAGTCAGCTGTTAGTGTTAGCGATGTTTTTAAGTGGTCCATGGTTTGGCGTGTGGATCTTACATGGCAATTACAGTAGCAGCTTATTGTTAGATACCATCCCATTGACGGATCCGCTGATTACTCTTGAAAGCTTAGCAAGTGGTTACTTACCGGGGATCTCCGCGTTAATCGGTGCAGGAATTGTTTTCGGGGTGTATGCCCTGTTAGGAAAACGGGTTTTCTGTAGTTGGGTGTGCCCTGTGAATCCGATCACGGATGCGGCGGCATGGCTACGTCGAAAATTCGAATTCAATCAATCCGCCACGATCCCACGTTACATCCGCTATGTTTTGCTGGGGGTGATTTTGTTGGGCTCGGCATTAACGGGAACGTTGCTCTGGGAATGGATTAACCCTGTTTCTCTGATGGGACGTAGTTTGATTTTTGGTTTTGGTAGCGGCGCTTTAGTTTTAATTGCACTGTTTTTATTCGATTTATTGGTCGTGGAACATGGTTGGTGTGGTCACTTATGCCCACTCGGCGCACTGTATGGTGTTGCGGGGTGTAAAGGGGCTTTAGTCGTGACCGCCCATAAAAAAGAGCAGTGTAACCGCTGTATGGATTGTTTCCACGTTTGTCCTGAGCCGCAAGTTTTGCGCGTTCCGGTTCTTGATAAACAAGCCCCAGCACAGGTCACGGCGAAAGATTGCACGACATGTGGTCGCTGTATTGATGTCTGTTCTGAGGACGTTTTTAAAATAACACTAAAATGGAGTTCGGGAGCTAAATCATGAAAAACCCTGTCCTGAAAAGAACGTTAAGCCGTTGGATAGCGGGTATGGCCGTTGTCGTGAGCAGTTTTGCATGGTCGGCGAATGGCGTCGATCTGGCTCAATCACCAGAAGTGTCAGGTACACCAGAAAGTGGCATTCATATTCCTAAAGAGCAGGAAAAAATGGCACTGAACTACGTTAACCAGCCACCGATGATCCCTCACAGTGTTGAAGGGTATCAAATTACCACGAATACAAACCGTTGTTTGCAGTGCCATGGTGTGGAAAATTATCGTACCACTGGCGCACCACGTATTAGCCCAACACACTTTATGGATGCGACGGGTAAAGTATTAGGTGAAGTGGCACCAAATCGTTATTTCTGCCTACAGTGTCATGTTCCTCAATCTGATACAGCGCCGATTATCGATAATACCTTTACCCCATCTAAAGGCTTCGGGAAATAAGGGGCGGATATGACTAATAAAAGTGATAAACCGGGGATTATTCGTCGAGTTTGGCAGTGGTGGTGGCGCCCAAGCCGTTTAGCGTTGGGTACGTTGTTGATTATCGGTTTTGTCGGCGGTGTTATTTTCTGGGGCGGTTTTAATACCGGAATGGAAAAAGCCAACACAGAAGAGTTCTGTATTAGCTGCCATGAAATGCGTGAAAACGTCTACGAAGAGTATATGGATACCATTCACTATACTAACCGTAGTGGGGTGAGAGCGACATGCCCTGATTGCCACGTACCTCATGAGTTTGTGCCAAAAATGGTGAGAAAAATCAAAGCCAGTAAAGAGCTCTACGGTAAGATTTTTGGCGTGATTGATACACCACAGAAATTTGAAGCACATCGTCTCGAAATGGCGCAGAACGAGTGGCGACGGATGAAGGATAATAATTCCCAAGAGTGCCGTAACTGCCACAACTTCGACTATATGGATTTTACCGCTCAAAAAAGTGTCGCTGCAAAAATGCATGACCAAGCGTTAAAAGACGGAAAAACCTGTATTGATTGCCATAAAGGTATTGCGCATAAGTTACCAGATATGCGAGAAGTGGAACCTGGCTTCTAAGAAATAGGCTAGTTGGTCATTTGGCTAACTAGCCTAAGTTGTATTTGTGATAAATCAATAAAATTACGTGGTTTTTGTGTATTGTAGCTAATATTAGAGCACAGCATTTTTGCGAGACAAATCGGGGCTATTAAACTATGTGGAAAAAGCTTCACCAATTAGCGATTCCAATGAACCTATATCGATTATGTGGGCGGCTTGCTCCATGGTTTATTGTGTTAAGTGTGATCTTTCTGGCTGTCGGCTGGGTTTGGGGCTTTGGTTTTGCACCAACCGACAAAACACAGAGTGATAGCTACCGGATCATGTATATTCACGTCCCCGCGGCCATGTGGTCGATGGGGATTTATGCCACTATGGCTATCACAGCGTTCATCGGTCTTGTGTGGCAGATGAAAATTTCTGAGTTAGCCATTGCCGCAATGGCACCCGTCGGCGCTGTATTCACCTTTATCGCGCTTGTCACCGGCGCCACATGGGGTAAACCGATGTGGGGAGCTTGGTGGGTATGGGATGCGCGCCTGACATCTGAATTGATCCTGTTATTCTTATATGTTGGGGTCATTGCCCTGTGGCACGCTTTTGATGACCGCCGTACAGCAGGAAAAGCGGCTGCCATTTTAGTGTTAATTGGGGTAATCAATTTGCCGATTATTCACTACTCCGTTGAGTGGTGGCAAACCTTGCATCAACCCTCAACACGTATGCAAGAAAGTATTAACCCAGCGATGCGTACACCATTACGTTTAGCTATTCTGGGGTATTTATTCCTGTTTATTTCGTTGACACTAATTCGTCTACGTAACCAATTGTTAATGTTAGAGCGTAACCGACCTTGGGTACTGGAACTGATGACTAAGCGAGGAAATCGTCATGAGAGGAAATCATAATGAATAGTGCATTTGCCTCTTGGAGTGACTTCATCGCCATGGGTGGATATGGATTTTATGTTTGGTTAGCGGTTGCGCTAACCCTTTTGCCATTAGCGGCACTGTGCATCCATACCTATATTCAACGAAAAATGATTTTTAGCGCGATTGTTCAGCAACAAGCGCGAGAAGCAAGACAAAAAGCCGCTAGAGCGCGCAGGGAGGGGATGTGAATATTCGTCGCCGTAACCGACTGTGGTTGGTTTCATCCATTATTTTAGGTGTTGGACTGACTTTTTCATTGGTGTTATACGCCTTAAGTTCCAGTATCGACCTGTTTTATACCCCCGGTGAAGTGATTTACGGGAAGCGAGAAACGCAAAAAGTGCCTGAAGTTGGGCAGCGTTTACGCGTGGGTGGCATGGTAATGCCGGGCTCTGTTGTGCGCGACCCAGACTCGCTGAAAGTGACTTTTACCGTTTACGATGCGGAAGCTGAGATTGACGTAAGCTATGACGGTATCTTGCCTGACTTATTCAAAGAGGGGCAAGGCGTGGTGGTGCAAGGGGAATTAGAACCGAATAACCATGTGATGGCGAAAGAAGTGTTAGCCAAACATGATGAAAACTACACACCGCCAGAAATTGAGCAAGCGATGCAAGAAAACCATAAACGTCCTGCTGCAATGTATAAGGACAATGCATCATGATCCCTGAGATTGGTAATATCCTGCTGTGTTTAGCATTAGGGGTCTCTGTATTACTCTCTTTTTATCCGCTATGGGGCGTGGCGCGTAATGATGCCCGCCTGATGGCGGCCTCTAGACCATTAGCTTGGCTGCTTTTCCTGTTTATCGCAGGGGCATTTTTAGTCTTAATTAATGCCTTTGTGGTGAATGATTTCTCCGTCACTTACGTGGCCAATAACTCCAACACGCAATTACCGATTTGGTACCGTGTGGCGGCAACATGGGGCGCTCATGAAGGGTCTCTGTTGCTGTGGGTGCTGTTAATGAGTGGCTGGACATTTGCGGTGGCATTATTCAGTTACCGTATGCCGCTGGATATTGTGGCGCGCGTGCTGGCGGTAATGGGCATGGTGAGCGTCGGCTTTTTGCTGTTTATCATTTTTACCTCAAACCCATTCTCTCGCACCTTGCCCGCTTTCCCGATTGAAGGCCGTGACTTAAACCCACTGCTGCAAGATCCGGGGCTGATTTTCCACCCGCCATTACTGTACATGGGTTATGTGGGCTTCTCGGTGGCCTTCGCCTTCGCGATTGCCGCATTACTCAGTGGTCGCTTAGATAGCTCCTTTACCCGTTTTGCACGTCCTTGGACGTTGGCAGCATGGTTCTTCTTAACGCTGGGAATTATGTTAGGGTCGGCGTGGGCATATTACGAATTAGGCTGGGGTGGCTGGTGGTTCTGGGATCCGGTCGAAAACGCCTCGTTTATGCCGTGGTTAGTGGGAACTGCGTTGATTCACTCATTATCGGTCACTGAGCAGCGCGCCACCTTCAAAGCATGGTCGCTATTATTGTCGATATTTGCCTTCTCGTTGTGCTTATTGGGCACCTTCTTAGTCCGTTCAGGCGTCTTGGTTTCGGTGCACGCTTTTGCTTCTGACCCAGCTCGTGGGCTATTCATTCTTGCCTTTATGGTGTTGGTTATCGGTGGCTCGCTATTGGTGTTTGCGATACGCGGTCATAAAGTACGTTCTAAGGTGAACAACGCATTATGGTCTCGGGAATCCCTGCTATTAGGGAATAACGTAATTCTGACAGCCGCCATGTTGGTGGTGTTGTTAGGTACATTGCTGCCACTTATTCATAAACAAATTGGTTTGGGAACGATTTCAATTGGTGAACCGTTCTTCAACACCATGTTTATTGCCTTGATGGTGCCGTTTGCGCTGTTACTGGGTATTGGGCCGCTAGTGCGTTGGGGACGTGATCGTCCTGCGGCTATCCGCAAATTGCTGCTAATAGCGTTAGTACTGACATTGATTCTCTCTTTCTTGCTGCCTTGGCTAATGCAAGACAGAGTCGAAGCACTGACGGTACTGGGCTTAATGATGGCGTGCTGGATTGTTATTTTGGCCTTCGCTGAAATGAAGGTACGCATCAGCAAAAAAATCAAACTGACTTCAAGCTATTGGGGAATGGTGCTGGCACATCTTGGTTTAGCGGTGACTATCGTGGGGATCGCCTTTAGCCAGAATTACAGTATTGAACGTGATGTGAAAATGAAGCCGGATGATAGCATTGCTATTCGTGGATATACCTTTGTATTTAATGGGGTGCATGAAGCGGATGGGCCAAATTATCAAGGGGTGATTGGTACTATCACCGTGAAAGAGAATGACAAGGTGATCACCACGCTGCATCCAGAAAAACGTTTTTATAGCACTAGCCGTGCAGTGATGACGGAAGCGGCCATTGATGGCGGTGTTACTCGTGATTTATACGCGGCGTTGGGGGAGGAGATCTCTACGAATGTCTGGACACTGCGTTTGTACTATAAACCGTTTGTCCGCTGGATTTGGGCGGGTGGGCTATTTATGGCAGTAGGCGCGTTATGTTGCCTGTTTGATTCGCGTTATCGTCGTCGCAAGCTACAAGGGGAAGCTGTATGAATCGCAAAGTCTTTTTAATTCCTTTTGTTATCTTTGCGGCGATTGCTGCCGTGCTGTTATGGCAATTGGTACGTAATGCAGAAGGGGATGATCCCCGCTTGCTAGAGTCCGCCTTGGTTGGCAAGCCAGTGCCGGTTTTCCGTTTGGAATCCTTGGAAAACCCGGGGCAGGAATATGACACCAAAGTATTGATTCAAGGGCAGCCTATTTTATTGAATGTCTGGGCGACATGGTGCCCGACTTGCCGTGCTGAGCACCAATATTTGAATCAGTTAGCGTCTCAAGGGATCCGCGTTGTGGGGATGAACTATAAAGATGATCGCCAAAAAGCGATCGGCTGGCTGCGCGAATTGGGTAATCCATACGCATTAAGTTTATTTGACGGGCTGGGGATGCTGGGGCTTGATCTCGGTGTGTATGGCGCGCCTGAAACCTTTTTAATTGATGGGCAAGGGATTATTCGTTATCGCCATGCCGGTGCGGTTGATGAACGCGTTTGGCAAAACGAGCTGAAGCCGTTATGGGATCGTTATAGCAAGGAGGCAAATCAATGAAATATGTGATTGCCTTGATGATGTGGGCGCTCAGCGCAGGTGTAAGCTTGGCTTCCACGGAAGTTTTCACATTTGAAAATGAGCAGCAAGAGCAGCAATTTCGTAAATTGACGGAAGAGCTACGTTGCCCAAAATGCCAAAATAACAGTATTGCTGATTCCAACTCCATGATAGCCCTCGACTTGCGCCAGAAAGTGTATGAGCTGATGCAAGAGGGGAAAAGCCGCGATGAAATCGTCGATTATATGGTGGCGAGATATGGTTATTTCGTGACGTATAACCCGCCATTAACGCCGCTAACTGTGGTGTTATGGGGAATGCCATTTGTGGCTATCGCGGTTGGGGGATGGTTGATTTACGCCCGTTCTAAAAAACGAGTCAGAGCCAGCCAAGTCGCTCAAGAGGATGATGACGATTTGCTGCCAGAAGCGAGCCGTGCGAGTGCTTGGGTGTATGTCCCCGGCATCGTGATTGCGTTGGGTGTGGCAGGTGCTGCGTATTATGAAGTGGGTAGCTACAGTAAAGTGAAAGATTGGAATGTGGCTTACCAGCAAGCGCCAGCATTGTTAGATAGAGCGCTGAATGCCAATGAGCTTCCTCTGAATAATGAAGAGATGGAGAACTTGGCTTTAGGCTTACGTACTCGCCTTCAAGACGATCCGCAAAATATTGATGGCTGGGTGATGCTCGGTCGCATTGGGATGGTATTAGGGAACGCCACCATGGCAACCGATGCTTATGGGCGTGCTTACCGCTTATCCCCTGACGATGATGCGGTCGCATTAGGCTATGCGGAGGTATTAACCCGTTCATCAGACCCAAGTGATAACCAAGAAGGTAATGAGCTACTCAAAAAGCTGATTGCTAAGAACCGAACTAACGTTAAAGCGCTCAGCATATTTGCCTTTAATGCGTTCGAACAGGGGCGTTATCCTGAAGCCATTTCGGCTTGGCAGATGATGTTAAAGCTACTGCCTGAGAATGATCAGCGCCGAGAGATTATTGAGCGCAGTGTCGAGCAATCGCTGATGATGCTGCATGAGAAGAAAGAGGCACCAGAAGGTAAATAACGGTTTTCGGGGTGTCAGGCATTAATGTGATTGAATAAAGGGAGCTTAGGCTCCCTTTATTTTTGATATAAGGATGCAATGTAGTATTGGCGTTCTTTTAAAACTAAATGGTTTTTTAAAATTATATTATTTAGATGTTCTATTATAAAAAAGTGTCTGTATTTTATTGATTTATTATGATTGTTATTTAAATCTATTTATTATCAAAGCATTAAGTAATTTACTAGAGTGACTGATATAAATGATTCTATATATAAATAGATGTTTATATATCTATGTTTTTCATTTCTTAAATAAATGTTGACAGCATGCTATTTTGTTAATTAATTTTAATGCGTAGTTTGTTGAAACTTTATCTTAAATAACACATGAGGTGATCTTTATGGAATTTGTCATTCTTAATGAACGTGTTTCTGCTATTAATGAAGAAAATGCGATGTACAACGAAGATGAATCTATCGAATTAGAATAATAAGTTATATTGAATAGCCGCTAATTGCGGCTTTTCTTAATGGAGGCTAAATATGGATTTTTCGCTACTAAAACCATTAATTAAATGCTCACATCATATTTTAATATCTGATGATGGCGATATTTGCATAGGGGAAATACCTCAAAAGGGTTGTATTATTAAAAGTCCGGAAGGGTGGGTACTATCGTTATTACCCAAACTTGATGGAGAGCATACTATTCCCAGAATAGTAAAGGAATTGAAATCTTTAGGATTTAACGTTGATAAAGAATGTATTGTTGAGTTTATTAATAAGCTTAATCAGTTAGGCGTCATTGAAATTTCAGATACTTATTCGGATATTCTTAGTCAACAAGAAATAAATTTATATGATAGGCAGTTATTACAATTTTCGTTAATTGATAGTCAAAAAGTAGGTGGTTTAAAGTATCAAGAAAAACTCAAAAATAGCCGAGTTTTGATTCTAGGTATGGGAGGATGGGGTACGTGGTGCGCAATGCAGTTAGCTATGTTAGGTATAGGCACATTGAGGTTAGTAGACGGTGATGTGGTTGAGCTTTCTAACTTAAATAGACAAGTTCTTTATACTTTTGATGATATTGGAAGCGCAAAAGTTGAAGCTGCTGAAATAGGTATTAAACGGCATAATAGATATACCAAGGTTGAGAAGTACAATGAGTTTGCAACGATAGATAGAGATCGGTTGATGGAAGTTTTAGATGGCGTAGATGTCATTTTAATTGCATGGGCTAGTTTAGGTTATTTTAGAAAAAATACAGTTGAAGGTGTTATTCATGATATCGCCTATGAAAAAGAAATACCGGTAATTGAATTGGGGGGAGATCCTTTAGACATTTCAGTTGGACCTATTTATTTAAATGATGGGTACAATTCAGGCTATCATGCGGTAAAAAATAATATTAGAAATAAATTCTATAGCCAGAATCATGAAGTTGAAAAATTTCAATTAGCAAGAATGAAACATCAGTTTTTAAATGGCAAGAGAAAAGTAAACGCTTGGCAAAGTACGCCATCTCTTGCGGTCATGTCAGGATTAGTAACAGACCAAATTGTTAAGTTAATTACTGGCTATGATGATGTGGTATTGAAAAATAGGAAAATATTCTTTTCGCTAAGAGACTTTAAAATGACTGAGGAGCTTTTGTGAGGGAAATTCATAAGTTAACTAATAGTTTTAATAACAAAGGATATGTTCAGTTTCCTATGGAACAATACTTTTCAGAGTTAGATAAATTTTATGATGATTTTCTTGATATTAATGATGCTGAATGGTCATTTATTATAAAAAATAAATTTGCTCCAGTGGATTACTATAAAAATAAGCACTCTAAGCTTGAGATAGAACAAGAAAGAGAAAAAGCACTACAAGAATATCACCAAGGGAATTTTTGCTATTCATTTAGGCGAATAACTGATAACCAACAAAGAAAGTCAGTGTCATCTTTTTTAGCGATCAAGACCTTTTTAGATAGCACAGAATTCAAATCCTTTCTGTCTGAAATAACGAAAAAAAGTATCAATACATTATCGCTATGTTATTTAAGCTGGTTTGATTTAGGGGATTTCCTAACCACACACTGCGACTCAGGTTCCTGCATTAATATTGTCATTAACTTTACGAAAGGTTGGGAACATAACCATGGTGGCTTGACTTTTATTTTGGATAAACAAAAAGAAAACATCATAGAAGCATTAGTACCAACGTATTTGAGTACATTAATTATTGATACGGGAGAAAAAAGCATTCCCCATTTTGTCTCAATGGTGAGTTCGGTAGGTGTTAGAGGCTCTAAAAGAATGGCGGTGGTTGCTCGATATGACGCATAAAAATACGGTCATTATATTTGCAGCGATAATATCTATACTGTGGGGGATGGGGTTTCCGATCTCGAAAATCGGTATTGGAATTGTTGGGGCATGGGTATTCCGATTCTATTCCGCATTGATAGCTTTGCTGGTGCTGTTATTTGTATTTTTCTTTATATACAAAAAGAAATTTATAGTGAGTCATTTTATTCGTTGCATTCCTCTTGGCATTTTAAATATGTTCCTCGTGCCAATATTAAACAACATTGCGCTCCAATTTACGGACTCCGTTAAGGCATCGGTATTGGTCTATACCATGCCAGCGATAACGTCTTGCTTTGTGATGATAAGCCAGCGGAAGATAATCTTGAACTCGTTGGTTGTCTCGGTACTTTGTGGGCTTGGAATTCTGTTTTTTACCTCATTTGATGCGATGAGCTATGGTGAAGTGATTATATTGTTGAGTGCATTTGCATGGGCGCTAGGAACCTTTCTATCAGGACACATTGCCGTCAGCGTTGATGTTTTTTCAAAGGTGCTTTATCAAAATATCACTTCATTTTTGATTATATTGATTTTTACGATGTTTCTATCTGTCAATTTAGATCTGACAAGCTATGGATTGAGTTACCATAGATTGATGACGGAATTGCTGATTCCCGTGATTTTTATCGGTGTAGCAAATGGGGTATTAGTTTACATTTTATGGTTTTACATGATTGATAATGGCGGGGCTGAACTATCGTCTTATTCGATTCTTATTTCACCGATGATGAGTGTGCTTATTTCGTATTACTACTTAGGTGAAGCAATAAACGTGAATATGTTGATTGGAATGGTTTTGATTTTTACTAGTGTCGCTTTAGTCTTTTTGAAGAAGAAAAACTAACGGGTACATTTTACCAATATTAATTAACTCTGTATTGCTTAACCCAAGTTAGTTAGTTTTTTTGTCAGGCTTGCGAGCTGCATTTTGCCTTAACAATAATGCCAAAAAACAATAACAATAAGCCTCTTATTAAGATACAATCTGCGCTCATCTATAGGCTATGAAACACCGGAAAACCGTTGCATTTACGTCACGCGATTCGACAATTTGCCGCTTACCTTGCCTTACTCTCTGTAGCGATGCTGTTCGTTGCGCCATTGATTTCAAAATCAATGTCACATATGAACGACTGCTCAATGGGACATGGGGAAATGGCGGAGCATTCGATGCTGCAGCATCACGAAATGCCATTGTCTGAACATTGCGAAGATGGCGGTGCAATGAATCATATGCTGATGACGGGAGTCGGGCAATCACCGATGGAAGACATCGCGTGTGGTTACTGCCAACTACTTGTTCACTTCCCATTTTTGATTTTATTTGTTGCTGCGGTGCTCCGCCAATTAGCAACCCTCGCTATCTTTGTTCCTTTCGAACGTTGTATTCAATTACGAATTTTCCGTCCTTGGTCATTACAGCTAGCTCGCGCACCACCCACAACCTATTGATTCTTATTTCTTTATTTAACGTAATTTAAAACTGTATTTTGTCTTCAATGGGCAAAACCACTTCGCTTATCCTGAAATTGAGCTTCATTTTCAGGAGGCTAGGCTATTTTTCAAAAGAAGCTGAGTGGTCATTAACTCCTTGAGCCAATCGCAGTAAGAAACAGATAAAAATAGGCTAAAAATGAACTCAATTAATTTTAAATTTGCACCTGTGACTGCGCTGGTGATTTCAGCTATCGCGTCAACATCCACTTTCGCTAAAGAAGAAAATCAAAGTTTAATTACCGATAGTTCGGTCATGATTGTCACGGCTCCTGTGGACTCACCGTTAACGATTTCGACATCGCCGAAAACCCCAAGACAGCCAGTACCCGCGAGTGATGGCTCTGATTACTTGAAAACGATCCCCGGTTTCTCCCAAATCCGTAACGGTGGTACGAATGGTGACCCTGTTTTTCGCGGCATGTTTGGTTCCCGTCTTAAGATCATGACGAATGACAGTGAAATGTTGGGAGCGTGTCCTTCCCGTATGGATGCGCCGACGTCTTATATTTCTCCGGAAAATTTTGATTTGCTCACCATGGTGAAAGGGCCACAAACCGTATTATGGGGGCCTGGAAATTCAGCGGGTACTGTGCGTTTTGAGCGTGAAAAACCTGTCTTTACGGAGGGCGGTATTCAAGGGAATGCGAGTGCATTGACAGCATCAAATCGGCGTTGGGATGCGAATGCGGATGTGAGTTTAGGAAATGAGAAAGGTTATGTACGCCTGACGGGCAATAAATCTCGTTCTAATGACTATAAAGATGGTAACGGAGACAAAGTACCGTCTAAATGGGATAAATGGAATGCGGACGTTGCAGTAGGCTGGACGCCAGATGAATATACATTACTCGAGCTCTCCGCAGGGAAAGGTGATGGTGAAGCGCGATATGCAGGACGAGGAATGGATGGCTCTCAATTCAAGCGTGAAAGCTTAGGATTACGTTTCGAGAAAAGCAATATCGGTGAGGTATTCGATAAAATCGAAGGGAATGTTTATTACAACTACGCCGACCATATTATGGATAACTACTCATTACGTAGCCCAACGAGTGGAATGGGATCTGGTGGCGGACATATGGGCGGCGGTCATGGCGGACACGGCATGATGATGAATATGCCAATGAAAATGCGTGTTGACCGCGAGACGATGGGCGGCCGGGTCATGGGAACGTGGTTATGGAGTGATTATGAACTGCGCGCTGGGGCAGACATGCAGACCAATAAACACCGTAAAAACAGCAATAATAGCTGGAAAAAAGATGCCGAATTCCAAGATTATGGGGTATTCAGTGAGGTGACTTGGGCGGCGAGTGAGCAAGGTAAAGTGATTGGCGGCGGGCGTTTAGACCGCGTATTAGTCGATAACTACACTGATGTAGGCTCTTCAGGCCGCAATACAGTTATGCCAGCTGGTTTCGTTCGTTATGAACATGCATTACCTGAAACGCCAGTGATGCTGTACGCCGGGGTGGGGTATACAGAAAGATTCCCAGATTATTGGGAGTTATTCTCGCCAAAAATGGGGCCGAACGGCAGTAAAAATGTTTTTGATAACGTGAAAACCGAGAAAACAACGCAGTTAGATATTGGGGCGAAATACAGTGATGATAAGGCTAATGCATGGGTTTCTGCTTATGTAGGGCGCGTCGATGATTTTATTCTATTCCGCTATAGCCCAACTAACGCCAGAATGAGCCAAGTTGAAAACGTCAATGCGATGATTATGGGCGGTGAAATGGGCGTCGCTTATCAGTTGAGTGATGAATGGAAAGCGGATGCAAGCCTTGCATATTCGTGGGGGAAAAATAGAACTGATGGACGTGCACTGCCTCAAATGCCACCGTTGGAAAGCCGTTTAGGCTTAACGTGGGAGAAAGGTGATTGGACAACGACGGGGCTGGTACGCATGGTGAGTCGCCAAGATCGCGTAGCAATCAACGAAGGTAACGTTGTCGGAAAAGACTTCAGTGAGAGCGCGGGCTTTACGGTATTTTCGATGAATGCGGCATATCGCATCAATGAAAGCGTGAAACTGAGTGCGGGTGTCGATAACCTGTTTGATAAAACGTACAGCGAGCACTTGAACTTAGCAGGTAATAGCGGATTTGGTTATTCGTCCAATAGCCCTGTTAATGAGCCAGGTAGAACATTCTGGGGTAAATTGAACGTCACGTTCTAATCTATTTAGCACTGAATGAAGCTAACAACCCGTGTAAAAGCGGGTTGTTAGTTTTTAGGCAATCACAGGAATATAGTAATTCAGTTCTTGGATGTAGGTATGAGGGTGGTTAGTAAAATCCTCATAAGTTGGCGTTGATTTTAAAACATAATGTTCAATATCAGCCCCTAAACCGCGAGCAATATCCATCTCGGCCAGGACTTTTCCATAAGCGGTATAAATGATGTCGTTATAGTCAGTGCCTTGTAAATTACCGATAAATTTAATTTGCAAATAATTGCCAGCGGGAACCATTAGTTTTTTAGTAAATGGTGGCATGACGTTAAGATCGTTTTCATCAAATGCAGTGGAATAGAGGAAGCGGCCTTCTTCATCTGAGCTTTTATCGACTCCGTGAATAGCATACAAGTTTTTGGCAACAATCTTGTTTTTATCTAAAAAGTTTTTCCAATACTGGCGTCGTAACTCTTCAGTTTTTAAGTTCCACTCGTTAATGCCTTGTGTGTAGCGATGAGTCATTCCCTCTAAGTGGATCTCTTTTAATTCGACTAATTCCACATGAGCTTCGAGTTCTTTACTTTCACGAAGAGGAAGACAGAATCCTTCAATATGCCAGCCTGAGCGTTTACGATATTCTGAAGGCGTTACACCAAACTGTTTCTTGAATGCACGACAAAAAGTTTGTTGTGAATCAAAACGATAGCGTAGTGAAATGTCCATGATACTATCGCTTGTTAAGCGTAAAGCAACGGCAGAACAGGATAAACGACGGGCACGAATATAAGCACCTAACGCGAGACCTGTTTGGGTTTTAAATAATCGTTGAAAGTGCCATTTAGTGTATCCAGATTTATCAGCAACGGTATCAAGGGAGAGCCGCGACTCTAAATTTTGTTCTATCCAGAGAATGATTTCTCTGATAACACTTTCTTGTAGCATGGTTACCTTTCCAGTCACTTTTGCAACAGGCGTTATTTTAAGCGCCAAATCTGAGCATTAAAGTTAGATAAAAATCATCGTAATTGAACATAGGATAGCATGTCTACTGACAATTTTTTTATAAGCAATGTGAAGTTAGGTAAGTTTTAATCGGTTTTTTACACATTAAATGATGGTTAGTTAGCTTATTAAATAGAGATAACGTATTAGGAATACGCTGAATTTTTGATAGCCTACAACGCATTTTTTGTTAAATCAGTTGTTGTGCAAAGAAAATACTATTCATAAAAATAGAATAAAATCGATTAACGAATGAATAGATTTAAAGCAAACATTCAATAGGTTACTCGATTCAGTTTGTGTGAGTATAATTCAATCATCATCCATTAGTATTCATATTTTGTATGACAAAATGGATTATTTGGGAAAAGTTAAATAAATGATAAAAAATTATTCTGATAGTGATAGATGATTTAGTCAGTTATTATTATGATATAGCTTGTTGTTAAGTGAATAAATCATTAATAGATGATTTAAAATATAAGAATAAATTTAAGTATATAAACGTAAGCTATCATTATTTGAAAAAAATTAAGATAATCCTTGAACATTGTTTTTGTGATTTTGTAATATAGCTCATGCCGTAGGTCATCATTAAATGAGTAATTAAATTTTACGTCATTATTTGATAGGCATAATAAGTAAATATACACAGGTATTAATCTTAATTTTATGTGATTGCTATCACTCTTTTATTTTTATATTACATGGATTATTGGTTTTATTTGTAATTTAAATCAACCAATTACAGTTTTAAATGAAAAATATCTATTTATGAATGTCACTAAATGATGTGATGTATGTCGCGTTTTGTTAACGTAAGTCAATTAATTAAACTTGGTGTGATGATAATTTAGCTGCCCTCATAATTGGTATTCAATCTAATAGTAAAAGGAGTATTTATGAATGAAAATGAAATTGCGAAAAAGCTAGGGATTAAGATCCGTATGCAAAGAGAGAGTCATAAAATGAGTCTTCAGCAAGCGGCCGATTTAATTGGTGTTTCTGAGGATGAAATGAATCGTTTCGAGAGTGGTGAAAGCTGTATCGATGTTGATTCTCTTTTTCAATTTGCGTATTTATTTAACTTGGAACCCGCATCATTTTTATATGGTGTTGTGAACATAAATAGCGGTACTCGTAGTACACTTCATTAATAATATCAGTATGTTATGTTGTTATTTATTTATTTTTTAAAGGTTAATTATCACTAGGAAAGTAAAAGATTTTCCATTATCGACACTGTTTTGATAAAAGAGATTCCATGAATTTAATCGTCTGACCGGAAGAGATTATCTGTTTTACTATTATAGGGTGTTTCTTCCGGCTTAATACGCTGGTTTTAGATTATGCCTGTATGCAATTTTTACACATAACAATTATCTATTATGAATAATCTTATAAAGCTCATCAAAATTATCGAATCTAAGAATTAAATAAAACCCCAGTCTCAATTTGAATTAATATTGTACAAAGTTAAATTATATTGATAGATAAATTTAAATTTATTTAAATAATGATAATCTTAGTTTAAATATTTATAAGTTAATGGTCATGTTTTTATACGAGAATATACGAATATTTATTAAACGTTAATGATTGTATTACTTTTTATGTTAACCAAATAAATGGATACATTTAGTCATGATTTACTCGTAATCCATTTATTAGTATTAATAAGCAGCTGTAAACTGCTGACGAATAAATTGTGGCCGCTCTACCTCATCTAATATTGCCACCGCTAAATCCTGAACAGATATTTTTGCGGGGGTATTGCCGTTCATTAATAGCTGTTTTCCGCCAAGGCGAAATGTTTCTGTCCGTGCGCCATCTTCAAGCATTGCAGCAGGAGAAACAAACGTCCAATCTAAGCTATCGATTGACTCCAACGTCGTTTTAAATTCTTTGACAGCTTGAGCTCCGGGCCAGATATTGGCTGGAAAATCGGGGGAGTCGAGCAATAAAACACCTGGAGCGATTTCTAAGCTTCCAGCACCACCAACCACGATAAATCGTTTTATGCCTGCTTTTTTCACGGCCTCTAAGATTGCTTGGTTACCTGCAACTGTATCACGGTACAGATTAGGGTTACTCCATCCACCATTAAATGCGCTAAGCACCACATCTTGACCTTTAAGCCGAGATGTTAGCCAAGCCACATCCGTAATATCTCCGGATTCAGTAATTAAATGGGCATGTTGAGGAAGCTGATTGCTGTGACGAGAAATCGCAGTGACTTGATGATGACGCATTAAGGCTTCAGAAACCAATGCTTTACCGACAAAACCAGTCGCTCCTAGGATCGATATTTTCATGTTTAGCTCCAGCTGCCTTTTCATTTGTCAGGCTTAATGAATGTTAATGAAAGTATAGAACATGAAAATTTATTTGGTTGTTTTTTATCTAAACTCTAGAGCGACAAAAATCAATCACATGGGCGATCCTTTGCTGAAATTCGGGTGTCAGGCCAGCTGGGGAAAGCCCTAATGAAATTTGCCGTAATGGTTCAGCTATTGTCATAGAGAGGATCAAATCGCTGATAACGGCAAAATCATGCTGTTGGATAATTTCGTCTTGTGCATGGCGGGTTAGCCATTGATTGAGTAATTGGCGACTGCGCTCAATACCGTTTTGTTGGTATTTTTCTAAGAGCAATTCTTTGTGTGCAAAATCTGTTTGTAATAAGCGATACAGCCCAACGGCTTCTTGGGAAAGAACAGTTTTTGCGACAATTTCTAAATTATTTTGCAATAGGCTAAATAGTTCATCGCGGGTCGTCGCTTTTTGTTCGAACAATGGCACAAAGCTATCTGTCCAATTGAGTACCACTCTTTCAACAAGCTCTTCACGATTTTCCATAAAACGATAAATGGTTTTTTTAGCTACACCAGCACGTTTTGCCACATTATCGATACTAGTGAGTTGGTATCCATCTTCAAGTAGTGAATTCAGCGCTGCATTCATGATTTTTTCTTTGAGCAGCGCCTCAGGAATACTTGGGCGGCCTCGAGTTGGTTTCTTCTCGCTGCTGTTTGACATAAATGGCTTACCTCATTTTGCTATCTTGACTTTTTTTCATTTTAGCTCAAAACTAATTAGGAAACAAAATAAGTTTCCTAATTAATCGAGATAGGTAGGTCATCATGAAAACAAATCAAACATGGGCAGTTAACGACATAAATCAGTTGCTGCTTCCACATCCGTTACGCATGGAAATGGGTATTGAGCGTGATGAGAATGGGTTGTTAACCGTCGCGGTTCGGACGGATTTGTATGGCTGTAAAGGCCGAATGCTCGCGTGGTGGTTTACCTTTTTCGAGACCACACAACATATTCGCTGGTGGCACCCCCATGACCACGTTGCTCATCACGGTTGGGATGATAAATGGCAAAAAGGAGAGCGTTTTATTGGCGCTTCCATCCATGCCGTTGAATCTCTCGGTGCGATCCCGCCCGTTGCTGCGAAATTAAAATTTAGAGATCCAACGGATTTCTTTGAGGCTTCAGCTTATGAAAAAGCCATCAAAGAGGGGCATATTTCCGGTGCAGTTTGCTCTTCGATTGGCTTTGGTGAGCATATTGAAATGGATGCCAAAGGGTATCCTATTGATGGGAAAATGATGCATCTAGCCCGTGATACTGAGTTTGGTTGTGTATTACGTAGCCGTTTCTTGCTAGGCGCATCTCTTGAAGATCCACGCGCACAGCTGTCAGATGAAATTGGATTAGAGTTAATGCGCCACTGCTATAACGAATTTACCTATTTGTCTCGTTTCTTGCCGTCGTTGTATTACGGCGAGCACGCGAATGGGGAAAGTGCGCCATTACCATGGTGAAGTTGGGTAGAACTCCAGCGAGATATCAAGCTAATTAAACTATAAACAAAGTCTGGATGGTTAGCGCTATACCTCCGAATAGTGTTAGCTTTCTGGGCTTTTTTCTCTAAATAGTTTCAAGATAATACTGGTAATGATAGCGATAGCCCCGCCTAAGGCAGTTTCAAGAACGCGATCAAACAATAATGTATAAACAGGGTGACGCCAATAAACCACTTGTTCAAGAACCGAGAGGATTAGGCTGGTGACGACAAAAGTCATAAAGGTATAGCCATGATGAAAACTCATTGGCAGCAAAAAGGCGAAAACTAAAATTGCCACTAACCCAATATAGGGCATCAACGGGGTATTAAATAATAAGAATAGGAATAACACGGAAATTAAGCTACCCGCCACCCGTTGAAGCGTAATGCGCACAATACTTTCAGATTTTGGGTGCAATACAAACACGAAAGTCAGTAGTGTCCAATAAAAATGCCCTAGGTCTACCATCCGAGGGATAGCCAAAGTTAATAGTAATCCAATGGTATAGGTCATTGACCGCGGGATGATATTTTTACGTAGGGTAAATAGATTTTTTTCCACAGTAAGTGGCGTAATAATGGAATGGCGAGTCATTTTGTGGCTGAGAAAATAATAGGTGAGCAAGGTGACGCCACTGCCAATTAAAAAACCTAAGGTCAGACTTTTCGATACTTCAGGCAAGATTGTGCCAATAGTGGACATGATAATCATGAATTTCATGGTTAAGTCCATGATCGGATCTGTGCCATAGAGCTGATAATAGATAAATGAGAATATAGCCAGATAAATATAAAACCCAGTCCCCAAGCGTAGCGTATCGCCAATATAGATAGCGACTAAAATCATGGATAGCCAAAAAGCGGTATAGAGGTAATTTTTATATTCTTTAGCGGCGTTAAATAGGTTAAATGAGTAGAGCGTCGAAAATGCTGCCCACATAGCGGCCTGAACGTCGCTCAGTGCGAGTGCGGTGAGGGCACTTAAAACTAAGCAGCTGCTGAACAGTATTCCGTCATGGATAGCCGGGATTTTCTTCATATTATGATGCTCAAGATTCGTTATCTAACTCTTTCATTATTAAGAGTATTCTATGATAACATATTGCTATTTGAAGACAAATTTCCTTCATCAATAACCTATGAATCTTTGTTTTTGATGGGATAAATAAAGATGTTGATTATGCGTGAATGTATTCATCTATCTGAAAAAATGCATAATAGCGCAGAACGAGAGCAATTTGTCGTCATGATAAGGAAGAATAAATGCAAATAATTAATCCCCATGATTTTGTTTGGGTTGGTAGTAACAACGATGTCCCTCTTGATACTCTGCCGGAATGGGTTCAAACGCAGTGGAACAGTAAACTACCCCTTATTGTGCACCGAGAAAAAGCCGGTGAAAGCCAATTAACCGTGGCTATTCGTGGTATTAAGCCTCATCAGCGTGTGACGACCCAAATTTCAAAATCGGCCATTACGCACATTATGAATGTGGAATCTTTAGTGTCGAATTCCATTGAATTGCAACGTTCGATGTTTATTGCGTTACCGCCTATCCAAGTTTTGTTACTCATTTCTCAGCATAATTGGCCTTGGAAATGGGGCGTAACGGGTAGCTGCGCTTATACATTGGCGACGGATATTCAAAGTATGCTGACAGATTGCGACCTTGATGTTGTGATCCGTTGCCCAACTCGACAGCAAAAAGAAGATTTTGCGCAATTTGCGATTAAAGCGAATACGCCATATTGCCCAATTGATATTCATGTGGAAACACCGAAAGGCGGATTTTCTTTAGCGGAATGGTTTAAAAATGATCAAGTGACGCTGCACACCCCAACGGGGGATGTGATGACTGCCGATCCTTGGGATGAAAGCCTCTAGGTGATTTGTGAGTGAAATAAGCAGTTTGGGTCTATTTCTTGCTCAAACTGCTCAAAAAGTAATTTTGATGTTCGTGCAGGTGTTTTTTTAGTGTTCGATAGATGGCTCGATTTCTGCAGCACGTTTCCACTCTTGCATCGCCGGTAATGCAATAATGCGTTCAATCCATTGTTGAGCGTGTTCATTGACTTTTAATTGGTAGCTTTGAATGCGAAATGCTACTGGTGCAAAAAATGCATCGACGGCAGTAAATTGTTTTCCTGCTAACCAAGGCCCTTCAAACTTATCAAATCCTTCCTGCCATAATTGCTGAATGCGATTTAAGTTTCCTTGTAGCTCATGGGATATTTCAGTGAGAGCTTCATTTCTTGCCACATTCATCGGGCACTGTTGGCGTAGTGCAGTAAAACCTGCGTGCATTTCAGCGCTCGCGCAGCGAGCCCAGGCTCTCGCTGATTTTTCAGTTGGCCAAACTTGAGGGAAATCTTCGGCAACATATTCACAAATTGCCAAAGAGTCCCAGATGGTCTTATCGCCATCAATCAGGCATGGCACTAAGCCAGATGGTGAAAAACGGCTAAATTTTTCGTGGCTACTTTTGCCATTTTCGAAGAAGCAAATATTCTCTTCAAAAGGGATTTGCAATGTTTTTAACAGGACCCAAGGTCTTAGAGACCATGAGGAGTAATTTTTGTTGGCAATCCATAATGTATACATACGCTAGCCTCTAAGAATAAAGAAAAAACAACCCATAGGTAGGGCATCAATTTAGCAGGAATAGAGGAAATTAGGTTAATTTATCCTTAAAATAAAAATCTCGCCTACTTATTTTAGAGAAGCTGAACTATATTTATAATAAATTAATCTATCATATTATGATGGGTAATAAGAAAATCAGCAGATTAAACATTCATAGGCGTTATTAGGTATAATCTATTTACATAAATAGAAGATTCTTTATTAAAGGTTTACGCTTGTAATAAGAAAAATAGAATTCACCTATTTTTCATCATGATGATGATACTATTTGAATATCTTCGACAAAATATTTGTTTAACTTTGGGATAGGAATAAAGCCAGATTAACCTTATGATTATTCCTACTTGGTAAAACAAGTAATTACCTTTAAAACTATATGGTTTTTAAATTATGCAATGGAAAAATAACGCCACTCGTTATGGGCATCTTTCGCTGCTCATTCATTGGTTGGTCGCAATTGTCGTATATGGAATGTTTGCATTAGGCTTATGGATGGTGTCATTAGGCTACTATGACACCTGGTATCATCAAGCTCCTGAAATACATAAAAGCATAGG
Source organism: Providencia sp. PROV202 (assembly GCF_028479565.1). NCBI lineage: Bacteria > Pseudomonadati > Pseudomonadota > Gammaproteobacteria > Enterobacterales > Morganellaceae > Providencia > Providencia sp. PROV202. Next base: position 50,789 of record NZ_JAMPNV010000009.1, read on the forward strand.
AATGTTGCTATTCTTTATCATGCTTTTTCGTGTGGTTTGGCGATTTATTTCTCCACCACCTAAGCCGTTATCGAGCTATAGCAAATTAACGAAATTTGCTTCAATTACGGTTCAGCTTTTAATTTATATTATTTTATTCTCTATTTTGATCAGCGGTTATTTAATTTCGACTGCGGATGGACAAGCAATAAGTGTATTTGGTTGGTTTGAAGTGCCTGCATTATTTACAGGTGCAGCAGAACAAGCGGATACAGCAGGTGAAATTCACCTTTATTTAGCTTGGGCTGTTGTTTTGTTATCTGTTCTGCATGTATTTGCAGCTTTAAAACACCATTTCTTTGATGGTGATATTACTTTAAAAAGAATGTTGGGTTTTAATCCCGATAAATAACGTGGAGAGAGTTATGTTGAAGAAATCTATTTTAGGTCTTGCTGCGGGTACTTTATTATTATCAGCAGGATCTGCACTGGCAGAAAATTATCAATTTGATAAACAAGGTCAACACGGTTTTATTGAGTTTCGTATCCAGCATTTAGGCTACAGCTGGTTATACGGTAGCTTTAAAGATTTTGATGGTAACTTTACTTACGACGCAAAAGATCCAGCGAAAGATAAAGTTGAAGTGACGATTAAAACTGGCAGTATCGACACTAACCACGCTGAGCGTGATAAGCATTTACGTAGCCCAGATTTCTTAAATGCGGCAAAATTCCCAGAAGCGAAATTTGTTTCTACAGAAGTGAAAAAAGAGGGTGACAAATACCTCGTAACAGGTGACTTCACCTTAAACGGCGTGACGAAACCAATCACTTTAGATGCGAAATTAACGGGTGAAGGTAAAGATCCTTGGGGTGGCTACCGCGCAGGCTTTGAAGCGAAAGGGAACATTAAACTGAAAGAGTTTAATATCAAGTCTGATTTAGGCCCTAAATCTCAAGAAGTTGAATTAATGCTGTCTGTTGAAGGTGTTCAAGTTAAGTAATTCGTATTTTTGAAATACTTTCCTTCGATTTTTCAAAACCGCAGAGACTGAAATATGTGTCTGCGGTTTTTTCATTCTAAATACTCATTAGAACTGTTAATTTTCTACTTTTTTCTTTGCATTTACTCTTATTCCTATAGCGATATATGCGCATTCACGACTAGAATAATGATAAGAGTTTATTATTGAGTATTGGTTTTTTGGCTTTTGTTGTTAACAACAAATTGTTAAAAGACAGATTGTTAAAAGGCAGATTCACTTTGAATACAAACAGTTCACGCAAAATCGCAGTAGTCGTTAGCATCATTTTTATTATCTTTGCGCTGGGTTTTTACTGGTTAAGTAAAGACAACAACGTACTATCGACAGAAAGTAATAGCGAAATTCATTCAGAGGCCATTGCTCAAGTTGAAAAAGAACTGCCGATTTTAGTCACTATCAAAAAATTAAGCCCTGTCACTTACCAGAGCTTTGAGCCTTTAATGTCTCAATATGATCCTGCTAACGAAGACTTACGCCGTCAATTATTGGATCAGGTTGTGAGCCAATCAATGAAGCTGGTCGTTGAGCGTATGCCTTATGCCTCCGATGAAACAGTGATTAATTTTGTCGCTAAAGTGAACGACAATATCAAATCATTGTTAGAGCAAGATCCATCAGGAAAAATGTGTTACGACGCGCTATTCCCTCAGTTAAGGGATCCTGCTGATGTCATTCCGCCACAAAAAAGCCAAGATGTCTTATTAAAACAAGTGAGTGCGATCGATGCTTTGTTGATTTCCAGCGAAGCTAGCGAGAAGCGTACCTCGTTATCTGAAGAAGAGTATCAGGCATTAATGGACTCTCTGAGAATCAAATTAACGGAAAAATACGGGAATGACGTCACCATGCTGGTTGATGTGAAGGCAGGGAAAAAATCACCTGCAACAGTTTGCCAAATTTCGATTAGCTTGTATGACTCCGCACTGAATATTCCTGACAATCAGAAAAAAGCGGCATTATTACGCTCATGGTTTTCTGCAAAGAAAAAATAATAGCGGGCTACTAATCCATTTCTTTAATAGGATTAACTCACTGAAAAACGTTAACAGTTTGATTCGGTGAGTTAATCCTTGTTGCATTTTGTTTCAATATCTTTGCTCAAATAAAACGCTGAAAACGATATACTGCCAAATAACGATATACTATTTATTATAAATATTGGTCGTTCATTCGCGTGGTTTATCTGCGCTACTTATTCAATACCCCTTTGGAGGCAAGATGCGATTTGTGAAGAAAAGCATTGTTACGCTCTTAACCATCGCTGCAATTTATGTTCCTGCCATGGTTTCTCAGGCTTGTACCCGCGTTGTTTATCTCGGGGAAGACCAACAAATCATGACAGGTAGAACCATGGATTGGAAATATGATGTGGGTACCAATTTATGGATTTTCCCGCGAGGCATGGAACGAAATGGCGCGGCAGGGCCACAATCACTCAAATGGAAATCCAAATACGGTAGCGTGATAGCGTCAGGTTACGATATTTCTACGACGGATGGCGTTAATGAAAAAGGGTTAGTGGCAAACTTACTCTGGCTCGCTGAATCGAAATATCCTGAGTTAGATAATAAAAAGCCCGCACTGTCTATTTCTCTATGGGCGCAATATATGCTGGACAACTATGCCACGGTTGAAGAAGCCGTTGCCGCATTAGAAAAAACGCCATTGATAGTCGCGACTGACAAGGTTCCGGGACAAAATCGCTTAGCGACTCTGCATTTATCCCTGTCTGATGCGAGCGGTGATAGCGCGATTATCGAATATATCGATGGCAAACAAGTCATTCATCATAGCCGTAAATACCAAGTTATGACTAACTCACCAGCTTATGAAAAGCAGTTAGCGATGCAAGAGTATTGGCAAGGTATTGGTGGCACGGTAATGCTACCGGGAACCAACCGCTCAGCGGATCGTTTCGCTCGAGCGCAGTTCTACATCAATGCTATCCCACAAAAAACGACGCCAAATAAAGCGGTTGCCAGTGTGTTTGGGGTGATCCGAAATGTGTCCGTTCCCTACGGTTTAACATCGGAAACGTCTCCTGAAATTTCTTCTACCCGTTGGCGCACACTGGTTGACAGCAAGCGTCAACTCTATTTCTTTGAGTCTGCTTTAACGCCAAACATTTTTTGGACGGATCTAAAGAAAATTGATTTTTCCAATGAAACCGGAAAAGTGAAAAAATTAGATCTCGGTGAAGAGCAAAGCCATATCTATTCGGGTGATGCGACTGCGCAATATGTGGATACCAAACCGTTTGAATTTTTAGGGCTGAGTGCAGAGCAACTGGGTTACTAAGTTTTTAAAACCAAGTTTTTAAAACCAAGCTTATAAAACCAAATTTCTAAGTCCAAGATTCCGAATTTAACCTCCTGTGCGCAGGAGGTTGATGCACATCAACTCATTCATTTTCTATCTATGAAAACGTTGCACTATCAAGATGAACGTCATAAGATGTATTTAATATGCAACTTAAAGGTGACCCCATGACTGAATTAGTGTGCTACAAAACCATGCCTGTTTGGGATAAGGCTTCGGTTCCGTTAATGTTTCAAGACCGCCATAACACCAAAGAAGACACATTCGCCCAATTGAAGGTGTTACAAGGCTCCCTCGATTTTATTATTTTTAATGAAGATGGCAGCGAGCAAAAATTTACGTTTGATACGCAAAATCAACCGCCAGTGATCCAGCCACAAGTCTGGCATCGTATTGCCGATTGCAGCGATGATATGCGTTGCCAACTCTCTTTTTTATGTCGTCCTGAAATTGAGTTTTATAAACAGTATGATCTCAGTGTGCCTCACTCTGAAGTACGCTACCTTTGCGAGAATAACTTAGCAAAACCTTGCAAAGTATTGGATTTAGGTTCCGGCCGCGGGCGTAATAGTTTCTATCTGGCTCAGCAAGGGTATGATGTGACAGCCGTGGATATTAACCAAAACCATATTCAAGCCATTGAAACTGTTAAGCAGCAATCGGGTATAGAAAATATCCATACCGCGCTATATGACATTAATAGCCACCAAATCCAAGGTGACTATGATTTGATTGTTTCTACAGTCGTGTTGATGTTCCTACAACGGGATAAAATTGCTGACATTATCGCGGATATGCAATCGCATACTCGAACGGGTGGGATTAATATTGTGGTATGCGCGGTAGAAACGCCGGATGCGCCACTGGATAGGGTGCCATTTAAGTGCTTCTTAAAACCGGGTGAATTACAGCAGTATTATCAAGACTGGGAAATCCTCAAATACAATGAAAACCCAGGACACTTGCATAGAACGGATGCGCAAGGTAACCGAATTAAATTGAACTTTGCAACGTTGATTGCTAAGAAAAAATAACCTGCGATAGCGAAGATAATAGGTTGTAAAATTAACGAGGAAAATCAATTTATTGATTTTCGCCTGATAACACAAAGAGGGAAAATTACGCTTTTATCCCTCTTTGTCATCAACATAATGGGTTGCCTAGGCAACCCATTTTGCGTTCTATGGTGAGATATAAATAAATTTTAGGGATTAGACGTTGCCGCTTGTTTTTCGCTGCGTTCTAAGGTTTTTTCGAGCAGCACAGAATAAAGTGGTCGACCTCCTAAGAATTGCGCCACCATCGTTGCGCCAATGCAGGTAATAATCATTGGTAAAATCAATTGATAGTTATTGGTCATTTCCAACACTAAGACAATGCCCGTTAATGGCGCACGCACTGTGGCGGCAAACAGCGCTCCCATGCCGGCTATAGCAAAGGTACCGACTTCAATCGAATAATGGGGGAATAGCTCCAGTGCCGCATAACCATAAATGCCCCCAAACAGTGTGCCAAGTGCTAATAACGGCGAGAAAATCCCCCCTGGCGCACCGGAACTAAAGCTGATGGTTGAGGTTAAAAAGCGCAGGGCAAAAAATACCATCAGCATGGTGATAGTAAAGCTATTGGCCACCATTTGATGGATCACGCTATAGCCACCCCCTACGACTTCAGGAGCAAATACACCGATAGCGCCACAGCTACCCCCGATCAAACCGCCCATCAAAACAAACCGTGACACTTTATTTTGGTAGAAAGCTAAAAATAGGCTTTGCAGATAGAGCAAGAAGCGGTTAAAGCCAATTCCCACGATCCCAAATAACATGCCTAAAATCAGATATAACCACAGGGTTTCCATGGGGGCAGAGGAGAATTGCCCAATATTTAGCACCGCGGCTTCACCATTAATGAGGCGAAAAACAATGGTGGCACTGACGGCGCCAATAAACACGGCTTTGATGGAAATCAGGCTGTATTTAAATTGTGGTCGCATCTCTTCGATGATAAACAGGATCCCCGCTAATGGGGCATTAAAGGCGGTAGATAGACCCGCAGCGGCACCCGCAGCTAATAATGTATGGCGAGATTCATTATCTTTGAGGCGAAATAGGTCATAAAACATTTGGCTAATGTTCGCCCCCAATTGTACGGTAGGTCCTTCACGACCGAGCACCATACCGGAACCTAACGTACCTAACCCACCGATAAATTTTACTGGGATCACGCGCCACCAACGGACAGGGCGCAAATCTTGCAGTGCCCCTTCGATTTCCGGGATCCCAGACCCCCCCGCTTCAGGTGAAAAGCGTTTAACCAAATAGTAGCCGAGCATGGCCAATAGGGCTGAAGCCACAAACATAGCGGGGATCACCAACCATTTGTTGGTGACATATTGGTTAACAGACGCGATACGCATATTGCTGACCCACTCAGTCCCTAGCATAAACAGGGAGCCTATCAGCCCAACGACGGCACCAATAATAGCCGCTAAAACAAGCACTTTGAGCGGCGTTTTATCGGATTCTTTCACGTGACGTAAAAAACTAAAATGGGTTTTGTTGTCTGATTTTGGAGTCGAATTGGCCTGCATCATCGCTTTTTGATTCTCTTAAAATGATTTAACAACAATAACTTATGAAGTATGAATGATAAACATAGTATAGCAATACTGCTTTGAAACCCCAGCGAAAAATCAAATGCGCTTAGTGAAACTGCCTATTTTACAACATTGAATAATTCTTATTTATAGTGAAAGTTAATGTAGATCAACAAACCTGCAAATAGAATTTTAAGATGCTTTTCTATTTATTTAAAAGGGGTAATCTTAATGTTGTATATGAAATGCAACTTAAAGAGGTTTCCTCCATGTATTGTGTGCAATGTGAACAAACAATTAGAACTCCAGCAACCAATGGCTGCGCTTATTCGCAAGGTATGTGCGGTAAAACCGCTGAAACTTCAGACCTGCAAGATTTATTAGTTGCTGTCCTGCAAAGCTTATCTGCCAGTGCGGTGGTAGCTCGTGAACTGGGCATTATTGATCATGATGTGGACAGTTTCGCACCGCGCGCTTTCTTCTCTACATTGACCAACGTTAACTTCGATTCTGAACGTATTATTGGTTATGCCCGTGAAGCTATTTATCTGCGTGATAAATTAATCAAACACTGCCTGTCAGTGAATAGCGCAGTGGCATTTAACCACCCATTGATCAATCTGCAATTAGCAGGGCAGGATATTGCGACCCTGCAACAGCAAGCGGCACAATTTGCGTTAGATATCGATAAAGCGCAAATTGGCGAGGATATTCATGGTTTACGTATGCTGTGTCTGTATGGTTTGAAAGGCGCGGCGGCATATATGGAGCACGCTCACGTTTTAGGCCAGTTTGATAACCAGATTTACGCTCAATACCATGAAATTATGGCGTGGTTAGGCACATTGCCAGCGGATATGAATGAGCTGCTCGATAATGCGATGGCTATCGGCATGATGAACTTCAAAATCATGGAAATCCTGGATGCTGGCGAAACGGGGGAATTTGGTCATCCAGTTCCAACGGAAGTTAACGTGCGCCCAGTTGCTGGTAAATGCATTCTGATTTCAGGTCATGACCTGAAAGATTTAAAAATGTTGTTAGAACAGACCGAAGGCACAGGTATTAATATTTACACCCATGGTGAAATGCTGCCTGCTCATGGTTACCCTGAACTGAAAAAATACGCTCACTTAGTGGGTAACTACGGCAGTGGTTGGCAGAATCAGCAGGTGGAATTTGCTAAGTTCCCAGGCCCTGTTTTAATGACCTCTAACTGCATTATCGACCCTGATGTAGGTGAATATAAAGCGCGTATCTGGACTCGCAGCATTGTGGGCTGGCCGGGCGTGAAACACATTACGGGCGACAGTTTTGCTGAAATGATAGCGCAAGCGCAGGAAATGGCAGGCTTCCCATACACTGAAATCGAACACAAAATTACGGTCGGTTTTGGTCGTCAAACCCTGCTGGGTGCTGCGGATGCGGTGATTGATCTCGTTGCTCAGAAAAAATTACGCCACGTATTCTTAGTCGGTGGTTGTGATGGTAGCCGTGGTGAACGCAGTTACTACACAGATTTCGCTCGCAGCGTACCGAAAGACTGCCTGATTTTAACGCTGGCTTGCGGTAAATACCGTTTCAACAAACTGGACTTCGGTACCTTAGAAGGCTTACCGCGTTTACTGGATGTGGGTCAATGTAACGATGCCTATTCTGCCATTATGTTAGCGGTGAACTTAGCAGAGAAATTAGGGTGTGGCGTGAATGACTTACCGCTGAGCCTGATCCTCTCTTGGTTCGAGCAAAAAGCCATTGTGATCTTGTTAACCCTGCTTGCTCTGGGTGTGAAAAACATTTACACCGGTCCAACGGCTCCGGGCTTCTTAACCGAAAATCTGCTGAATATTCTGAATGAAAAATTCGGTATGCGCAGCATTACCACGGTTGAACAAGATTTGGCGGAAATCCTGCCTGCGTAATTTGATGGAAACCAAGGGGGAAGCGGCTTTCCCCCTTGCAAGGAGTAACCCATGACCATGCCAACAAGCCTATGTCCGAACAGAATGCAAATTCACTCGATTGTGCAGGAAACCTCAGATGTTTGGACAATTAACCTGATTAATCATGATTTTTACCAATATGAACCGGGACAGTATGCGCTGGTGAGTATCAAAAACAGTGATGACGTGATGCGTGCTTATACCTTGTCTTCATCGCCGGGGCAAAGCCGTTTTATCTCCATTACGGTGAGACGATTAGACGAGGGGGCAGGCTCTTGTTGGCTAACTGGAGCGGTCAAACCAGGGGATTATCTTTGGTTATCTGAGGCGCAAGGGGAGTTTACTTGTGCCCATGTTCAAAGCCACCAATACTTAATGTTAGCGGCAGGCTGCGGTGTCACGCCGATCATGTCGATGACTCGCTGGTTGATGGCGAATCGCCCAGAAACGGATGTCAAAGTACTGTTTAATGTGCGAGATGAAAAGCAGGTCATTTTTGCCAATGAGTGGCAAAGACTGGTGCTGCAATATCCGCAGCGTTTGCAACTGTGCATCATGCCGGAAACACCCGATAACGGCGGTGTTGCACAAGGTCGTTTAAGCCAAGAAAAATTGCTGGAATTAGTACCGGATATTCATGCCCGTGTCGTGATGACCTGTGGGCCGGTTCCGTATATGAAAAATGTGCAGGAATTTTCTAAGGCATTGGGCGTTCCTACTGAGCACTTCTTTATGGAGCGCTTTACCACTGGCGGCGATGAGGCCGTGAGTGAAGAGGTATTGAACTTAAAAATTCGTCACCGTTTAGTGAATTTCAATGTCCCAGTGGGAACATCGCTGTTGTCTGCGTTAGAACAGAATAAACAACCGGTAATTGCGGCGTGTCGTGCGGGTGTGTGTGGTAGCTGTAAAACCAAAGTGCTCTCAGGTAATTATACAACCAGCAGTACGATGACATTAACCGCAGACGAAATTGCTAGCGGCTATGTTTTAGCGTGCAGTTGCCAATTACAAGGTGACACAGAAATCGCTTAATCGATTTTCGATAATATAAAATTTAAATGCCTCATTCATTGCCATCTTATTATGAGTATAAATAAGGTGGCTTTTTTGTTTATTAATCGATTTGTTTGCGTTTCGAAATATCATCAAAAATAAGCCGATAATTCATTACGTTATTATCACTTTATATATTATGAATAATATAATTTCCCATTAAAGTTACAAATGGTTACACGTTGAATTCTCGATACACATTAACTTAAACGAAACTTAAACACGGGGAGGCTATTAAAAAAAGAGCCCAGTAAAAGGGTGGAAATTGAACACTCAGTGGGTATAATTCGCGCCGCATCCAAAGTGCAGTATCTCGTTAGGCGAGGCTCCTATACAAACATAGGTTACTGATCTGACGACGTCGAGAGACGCCCAAGATTAGGACAGGATATATCGACCGAAGGTATATCCCCATGTAACTTCCTGATTGATTCAGGATACGTTGTATAGTGCTAAAACCGAGACGAAGAGATAGCAATCGCATTCTCTCATCTGGTTTCGCCCCTATGTGAGTACTGTTTGAGTAAACAACAGTAATAGGGACTAAAAAAAATGTCATTTTCTACCCAGAACAAAGCGGGTGCAGTAGCTATTGCACAATCCGCGATGAAAGACGCTCGTCAAAAGTCTAATCAAACACAACCACCTAAAATTGATGATTCAACTGTTCACGCTTATATGAGCCAATCATATTTGCCTGTATCGGTTGCCGACTCTGTGGCATGTGTGAAGAAAAGTCTTATTGAACATCTCGAAGGCGAACAAATTCCAACGTATTTATTTGTCGTAGATAGTGAAAACTATTTAAATGGAATTCTGTCCGTTAAATCATTACTTGCCTCAGCAGAGGATTTATTAGTGTCGGATATTATGCGCCACAATTATTTCTCTGTTTCCCCTGAACAATCACGCCATGATGTTTATGATTTAATTAATCATAGCGGTTTGGATATGATCCCTGTTGTTCAGTTCGGTAAGTTAATGGGTGTATTACGTCCTCAAGATATTGCCGAGCTTATTGAAGACGAAAACACCCTCGATGCACAATTGCAGGGGGCAACTACGCCACTCGAAGAGCCATATTTAACCACCAGTCCAGTCACTTTATGGCGTAAGCGTGTTGTGTGGTTATTAATGCTGTTTGTGGCGGAAGCCTATACTGGAACCGTGCTGAAAGCGTTCGAAGAGCAACTTGAAGCCGCCATTTCACTGGCGTTCTTTATTCCATTATTGATTGGTACCGGCGGAAACAGCGGAACTCAGATTACATCGACCCTCGTGAGAGCGATGGCGTTGGGAGAAGTGAGTTTACGTAACCTCGGTGCGGTATTGAAAAAAGAAGTTTCAACCTCGTTCTTAGTGGCTGTCACCATTGGCGGCGCGGCGTTAATTCGAGCTTGGATCTTAGGTGTAGGTCATGAAGTGACTATCGTGGTGAGCTTAACGATTGTGGCTATTACCGTGTGGAGCGCGATTGTTTCTTCTATTATCCCAATGGTTCTGAAAAAGCTGAAGGTTGACCCAGCGGTAGTTTCTGCGCCATTCATCGCGACATTTATTGATGGTACGGGCTTGATTATTTACTTTGAAATCGCGAAATTAGTGATGACGGAGTTCGCTTAAGTTCAGTCCTATCTCTTGATGCGGCAGGGAATTAACACTCTGCCGCTGACTCAATTTCTCGCTTGAGAATTTCCCCGCATTTTCGACATAAATACTGGTTTTCCCCTCGCTCGACTTTGTTATGCCTTCTGATGGTAAGTTCATGAATTGTGTCGCAACCACACAGATAACGAAAAGTTTGGCTTTTGACGCTGGTCACTGCAAAGTTGTGAGTCCGTTTTGCCGTTACCCCTAAAACAGTCTGCATCATCCATTTCCACTCATTGCCATGAGGGGCGACCCCTTTACGTCCAAATACACGGTAAACCAGCAAGTGGGCGAGTTCATGGGGGATCACTTCGTCCACAAAACTGTCTGGATTTTCAATTAACAACGTCGGATTAACGCGAATTTCCCACTCTTTTAAATAGGCGCTGCCCGCGGTGGTACCGCGCTGTTTATAGTTGATGGTTGGTTCTGGAAATTTCTGTTCCAGTTTTTCTTCAGCTAATGCGAGTTTTTCACGCAGGGTTTTCATCACTCGCTGTTGAAGCAGGATAGGCACTCGGATTGTTTTCATGTCCTCAAGAATACGTGAAGTCATAGAGTTCTAACAAGTGATAATTGACATTCAATATATCAAAATATATATTATTTTAAGGTATAATAATATGTATAAGTAACTAGAGATTGAATGATGCCAAAGAATGAACAACCAAATTCAGAACAGCTGCTTTTAGCAATGACCCAAGCAGCAACGCAAACTGCGTCATTATTAAAAACACTGGGGAACCCAGACAGATTGTTATTGCTGTGCCAATTAACGCAGGGCGAAGCGTGCGTGAGCGATTTAGAAGCTTCGCTAGGTATTGTGCAGCCGACGTTATCGCAGCAGTTAACCGTACTAAGAAATGAAGGATTAGTCGCAACGCGTCGGGAAGGTAAGCGTATCTATTATTCTATTGCAGATGAGAAATTATTTACCTTACTCAATACGTTGTATCAACTCTATTGTCCTGTGAAGGGGAATTAAAATGACGATTGATTGGGCGCATTTTACGCCAGGCTCTGCGGCAGTTGGCGGTGTTTTGATTGGTTTAGCAGTGGCAATATTATTGATTTTTAATGGGCGAATTGCAGGGATCAGCGGGATTTTAGCGGGAGTCCTGAAACCCACTAAAGGGGATACAGCTTGGAAGCTTGCTTTTATTGTCGGCATCTTGGTTGCGCCGCTACTGTTTACTGCCTTTGTGTATGCGCCTGAAGTGGCAATTACAACTAGCACGCCGTTACTTATTGTCGCAGGACTATTAGTGGGATTTGGTACTCGACTCGGTGGGGGATGTACTAGCGGTCACGGTATTTGCGGTATGGCGAGGTTTTCCCGCCGTTCCATCATTGCGGTTGTTATTTTCATGCTGATGGCATTTATCACGGTTGCCGTCATTAATCATTTTGGTTTAAGAGGGTAATTCAATGCCAATCATCGTTGCGTTAGTCTCTGGAATTTTATTTGGATTGGGGTTGCTACTGGCTGGTATGGGGAACCCTGCTAAGATTCTGGCTTTCTTGGATATCACTGGCAATTGGGATCCATCGCTATTAGTGACGATGGTCGTTGCCATGGTCATCAGTGCTATTGGGTACCAGTTCGTGAAAAAGCGCAAATCCAGTGTATTAAATTGTCCATTGCAGATCCCAACCAGCAAGCTTATTGATAAGAAGCTACTTATTGGTAGTGCATTGTTTGGCTTAGGTTGGGGACTTGGGGGAATTTGCCCAGGACCTGCCATTTTATTAACGGGTATGGGACTGACTCAAGGTATTTTGTTTACGCTGGCGATGATAGCGGGAATGGCCATTTTCCAGTTGTTTCAACGTACTGAAAAGTAATCAAAACGAATGAGTCAATTAATTTGATTATTCTACTCAAAAAATGAGGCGAATAGAAAGGTTATTTGACTCATTACATTGGAGAGCAATTTTAGGTATAAAAAAACCCATCATTAAGATGGGTGAGGTTGTTGACAAAGCAGGATAAAAGCGTCGTTTTTCCTGCTTTGTGTTATCAGGCGAAAATCAATAAATTGATTTGCCTTGTTAATTTTACAACCCAAAAGAGCCATTTCCAAACCTGATGGGTTTGTCAATGGTCTGACCCATCATTAAGATGGGTCTTTATTAAGCTAATTTTTACGCTTAGCGTCAGTGACACTCGCGAAAATTACAGGCCAGCAGCTTCGCGCAGTTGTGCCGCTTTGTCGGTTTTTTCCCATGGGAATTGTGGGCGACCAAAGTGACCGTAAGACGCAGTTTGCTGGTACATTGGGTGTAATAAATCCAGCATTTGAATTAGACCGTAAGGACGTAAGTCAAAGAATTCGCGGACTAATTTTACAAGCAATGCTTCGTCAACTTTACCCGTACCGAACGTTTCTACCATGATAGAGGTAGGCTCTGCGACACCGATAGCGTAAGAAACTTGGATTTCACAACGGTCAGCTAAACCTGCAGCAACGATATTTTTTGCAACATAACGCGCCGCATAAGCAGCAGAACGGTCAACTTTTGATGGATCCTTACCAGAGAATGCCCCACCACCGTGACGTGCCATACCGCCGTATGTATCGACGATAATTTTACGACCCGTTAAACCACAGTCACCCATTGGCCCGCCGATAACGAAACGGCCTGTTGGGTTGATGAAGTATTTAGTTGCTGGAGATAACCATTCAGCAGGTAGAACTGGTTTGATGATCTCTTCCATAACCGCTTCGTGTAAAGCTTTTTGGTCAATATCTTCTGAGTGCTGTGTGGACAGAACTACCGCGTCAATACCGACAATTTTGTTGTCATCGTATTGGAAGGTGACTTGGCTTTTCGCATCTGGGCGTAACCATGGCAGTGTGCCATTTTTACGAACTTCAGCTTGGCGCTGCACTAAACGATGTGCATAAGTCACCGGTGCAGGCATTAATACGTCAGTTTCGTTAGTTGCATAACCAAACATTAGACCTTGGTCGCCAGCGCCTTGTTCTAGAGGATCTGCACGGTCAACACCTTGGTTGATGTCTGGTGATTGTTTACCAATTGCGCTTAATACTGCGCAAGAGTTGGCATCAAAGCCCATGTCTGAACTGGTATAACCGATTTCACGAACGGTTTTACGCGTAATTTCTTCAATATCGACCCATGCACTGGTAGTGATTTCACCACCAACCATGACCATGCCGGTTTTGACATAGGTTTCGCAAGCTACGCGCGCTTTTGGGTCTTGTTCAAGAATAGCATCAAGGACCGCATCAGAAATTTGGTCAGCAATTTTATCAGGATGCCCTTCTGATACGGACTCAGAAGTAAAGAGGTGTGTAGACATGAGATTAATACCTTAAGAATTCAAAGAACATTATAGTTGGATGTTTTAACATCTAGACGGCTATTCTAGACTTTTCAATGAATAATTTCTACCTGTTTTTCAGCCTAAAATGATAAGCGCATAAATGGCTAATTCAGTTAGTTTTATCGTGAATGTGAAATTTTAGATAATTTGCTTTTGCATTTTGGGGCTATTCAAGGTATAAACTGCGACCGTAGCGGATGGTTGTCATTTCCCGCTATATACCAGCAGGTCAGCCATGAGTCTGCTTTCTATCAGGAATGTTTATAACCGGTTGAATTTCAATAATAATCATTGAAGTTTTTAAGGGGAAAACAGTTATATTGGGGGTTAATGGGCGATGATCCATAATCTGCTGAATAACAGTATCCAACCGTCTTACGCGGATCGCCGTGTGACATTGGCTTTTACTTTCCTGTCTATGTTGACTTCATCGCGAAGTTACCGTCATACCTATCATAGATCCATAATACTTAGCCAGTAATCTATAATGTAGTCGTCTGCTAAGCCTGTGGATATATATTGTCACCGTTTAGAAGTTCTAAGCACTTTAATTACAATCTGAGTATCGCTGTTTCCCTGACATTACTGCCTAGTTGCATCATGCGCTTGGTCGCTGCTTGTCTGGAAGGAGAACGCATCACTCACCCCTCCATACTAGGAGTTTATTATGAATGATAATATCGCTCGCAAGATGCGCCAAACTTACAATATTGCGTATTGGGGCGGTGGTTACTATCAGGTGAATGAGCGCGGAAATGTCTGTGTTTGCCCGAATCCTGAAAACCCGGACACCTTTGTTGATTTAGCTGATTTAGTCTACCAAGTTAAAGAAGAGCAGGAACATTTACGTTTACCTGCGCTGTTCTGTTTCCCTCAAATTCTGCAACACCGTTTGCGTTCAATTAACGCGGCGTTTAAACGTGCGCGGGAATCTTACGGTTATAAAGGAGACTATTTTTTAGTCTACCCAATTAAAGTTAACCAACAACGCCGTGTGATTGAATCGCTGGTCAATTCTGGTGAACCTTTAGGGTTAGAAGCGGGTTCAAAAGCGGAGCTAATGGCAGTATTAGCCAACGCAGGTCGCACTCGCACTGTGATTGTGTGTAACGGCTATAAAGATCGCGAATATATTCGTCTGGCTTTAATTGGCGAAAAACTGGGTCACAAAGTGTACCTGGTTATCGAAAAAATGTCTGAAATCGAGATGGTGCTGGAAGAAGCGCAAAAACTGGAAGTAACGCCTCGTTTAGGTGTTCGTGCCCGTTTAGCATCCCAAGGTTCAGGTAAATGGCAGGCGAGTGGCGGTGAAAAATCTAAATTTGGATTGGCTGCAACACAAGTTCTGCAATTAGTCGAAATTTTACGCAATGCGAACCGCTTGGATAGCCTGCAATTATTGCACTTCCATTTAGGTTCTCAAATGGCGAATATTCGCGATATCGCGACAGGGGTTCGTGAGTCAGCCCGTTTCTACGTCGAGTTGCATCAATTAGGTGTCAACATTCAGTGTTTTGACGTGGGCGGTGGCTTAGGCGTTGATTATGAAGGTACGCGTTCTCAGTCAGATTGTTCGGTTAACTATGGCTTGAACGAATACGCGAACAACGTGATTTGGGCGATTGGTGATGCGTGTGAAGAGTTTAACTTGCCACACCCAACGGTGATCACCGAGTCTGGGCGTGCATTGACCGCTCACCATACCGTGTTAGTCTCTAACGTGATTGGGGTTGAGCGTAACGAATTCACCAAAACCACTCCGCCGAGCGAAGATGCGCCACGTTCGCTGGTTTCGCTATGGGAAACGTGGGAATCCATGCAGCATCAAGGCAATAGCCGCTCGCTGCGTGAATGGCTACACGATAGCCAATTTGATTTGCAAGAAGCGCACACTCAGTATGCGCATGGTGTGTTGGACTTAACACAACGGGCATGGGCAGAAGAGCTATACTTAAATATCTGTCGCCGTATTCAGCAAGATTTAGACCCAAGCAACCGCGCCCATCGCCCAATTATTGATGAGCTGCAAGAGCGTATGGCGGATAAATTCTATGTGAATTTCTCGCTGTTCCAATCGCTCCCTGATGCTTGGGGAATTGACCAAGTGTTCCCAGTCTTGCCAATCGAAGGCTTAGATAAGCCGTTAGACCGACGTGCGGTGTTACTGGATATTACTTGCGACTCAGATGGTATTATTGATCACTATGTTGATGGTGATGGGGTGGAAACCACCATGCCAATGCCAGCGTATGATCCAGAAAATCCACCAATGATTGGCTTCTTTATGATCGGGGCATACCAAGAAATTTTAGGCAACATGCACAACTTGTTCGGTGATACTGCCGCCATCGATGTGTGGGTTGATAGCCAAGGCAGTATTCGTTACCTGCAAAGTGAAGAGGGCGATTCAGTCGCCGATATGCTGCAATATGTGAAGCTGGTTCCTGAAGTGCTGTTAGAAAGCTTTATTGAGCAAGTGAAAGGCACTGGGCTGAGTGACGAACTGCAAAAAGATTTTGTGAACGAGTTTGAAAGTGGGTTGTACGGTTACACTTACTTAGAAGATGAATGATTAAGGAACAGTGATGATTAATAGCACATTAGGAAATCAGGTTGATAATTCACTGGTTTCAAACGCATTTGGTTTTTTACGTTTTCCGTTAAATTTCCAACCATACAGCTCTGATGCTGATTGGGTGATCACGGGTGTTCCATTTGATATGGCAACCTCAGGACGCGCGGGTAGCCGTCATGGGCCTGCTGCTATTCGTCAGGTTTCCACTAACCTTGCGTGGGAAAGCCACCGTTGGCCGTGGGATTTTAAATTAAAAAACAAACTCAACGTGGTTGATTGCGGCGATGTGGTGTTTGCATTCGGTGACGCGCAAGATATGTGCGACAAACTGCAAGCTCACACTGAAAAGTTGCTGGAATCCGGTAAACGTTGCCTAACGTTTGGTGGCGACCACTTTGTGACATTGCCATTACTGCGCGCCCACGCGAAGCACTTCGGTAAAATGGCGTTAGTGCATTTTGATGCGCACACTGACACATACGGTAATGGCAGTCTGTATGACCACGGTACCATGTTCTATCATGCGCCAAAAGAAGGCTTGATCGACCCAAATCATTCCGTGCAGATTGGTATTCGTACTGAGCATGATTCTGACAACGGTTTCACGGTATTGGATGCGGCTCAAGCGAATGATCGTGGCGTGGATGACATGGTTGCTCAGATCAAACAAATCGTGGGTGATATGCCCGTTTATCTGACGTTTGATATTGACTGTCTGGATCCTGCCTTTGCACCAGGAACCGGCACGCCAGTGATTGGTGGGTTAACATCTGATAAAGCGTTAAAACTGCTGCGTGGCATTAAGTCACTGAATATTGTTGGGATGGATGTGGTGGAAGTGGCACCAGCCTATGACCAATCAGAAATTACGGCATTAGCCGCGGCGACGATTGCATTGGAACTGTTATATATCCAAGCGTCTAAGAAATAAGTTTTAATCCGCTATTTAAGGTGCCTAATGTTTCATTGGGCACCTTTTTTATGCCTAAAGGCTGTGTTCTTTCAATTGGGCAAGAATGGAATAGGCTTGTGTCCACAGAACCGAGCCGCCTTCATGAGAGAACAAAAAGTGTTCGCTATCAGGAAAACGCTGAGCCAGTGTTTTACCAAAATCAGGGGAGTGCACGGTACTCACATCTTGCTCGCCATACCACAGCGCGACAGGGCAGTGGATATCTTCAGGATTGAACTGCCAATGCTGCAGAGCGATTAAGAGATCTTGAACATAGCCTTGGTTACCTTGCATAAATGCACGTTCCATACAGTCACTGTAGGCGGCTAAGAAGCTCTCTTCGCTATAAACCTGCTGGTCTATCTCTGCGCTACAGTTAAGAATAAACGCCAGTAACCATTGTGAGGTCACATTGCGCATCAACCATTCTGATAAAGCATCAGGGGTATGAATGGCTTGCTCCTGCATATTAATCACATCTTGTTTTAATTGCGCTCGGGTTGCAGGAAACTCAAATTGGTCTTGTCCTGACACAAGTGATAATGAAATTGGGGAAGCGTAGCTGGCGAGTGCCATGGCGAAAACGGCACCTTGAGAAAAACCGACAACGGAAAATGATGGCAGTTTTTGAGCATTCAGAAGTTCTTGAATATCTTGAGCAAAGCGTTGTAGGGATTTATGATCATCAAAGGTGGATTGACCCAGTCCGGCACGCTCTGGGGTTATCAAGCGTATATTTAGCTCTTCAAGACGGTCAATGCCAAAGCCCAGTGTACCGCTCATCCCTGCGCCAGTACAAAAAATTACGGGGAACCCCTGTTCAGGGCCAGATTCATACCAACACAAAAGTCGCCCATCAGATAATGTCATCGACATATGGCGAGTATTGGATATTTTGTTGCTATACATAATAAATACCTACAAGATAGAATTTTTAGTGCGACATGTTAGTTTCTATCGCGAGTCGTCAATGACTTTACCGTTGTTATTTCCTATTTGCTAAAACAGATTTGTAGGGCAGGTAACTCAACCTGTTATAGACAGCTCAGAATTTTAAATTAAGAAATAGGCTAATTGCAAAATATACGCTCAATTACGGCTGTTTTACAGCCAAAAGGATAATTTATGCCATTTTCAGACTCAGAAAAGCAAATTCTCTTAGCGGTGAAGGGAGTTGGACCAACAGTGATTAGTCGATTAGAACAAATGGGGTTTTCATCTTTAGCGCAGTTAAGTGAAGCTTCTTATGATGAAATTTTAATTTCGGGCGCAGCACTAACGGGGTCAAGTTGTTGGAAAAATAGCCCTCAGGCTAAAAAAGCGGTGGAAGGCGCCATTGCCGCAGCTAAGGACGCCTTACGCTAAAGCCTCTATTATTGCTTGTTTTTCATTTTCCACTTTTTGCTGCGCAGAATATTGAGCATTTGCACTGACATGGAGAAGAACATAGCAAAATAGATATAGCCTTTTGAAACATGCACCTGAACACTTTCAAGTAACAGAGTGAAGCCCACAAGGATCAAGAAAGAGAGCGCGAGGATTTTAACGGAAGGGTAACGCTCCACAAAATCACCAATCGGTTTCGCGGCGAACATCATGATCATGACCGCCATAATCACTGCGGCCATCATAATAAACAGATGGTCAGATAGCCCCACAGCGGTGATCACGGAATCTAAGCTAAAGATAATATCTAAAATTGCGATTTGCATAATGGCTCCCCAGAATGAAGTGACTTTTTTCTGGGCTATCCCATCATCGTCTTCCCCTTCAATAGTATCGAAAATCTCCTGACTGGATTTCCAAATGAGGAATAAGCCACCGGCACATAAAATTAAGTCGCGGGCGGAAACGGTATGTTCAGCTAATGTGAAGAGTGGTGTTGTGAGGCGTGCGAGCCAAGCAATGGACGCTAGTAGTGCTAAGCGCATTCCCATCGCTGCGATTAATCCAATACGTCTGGCGCTATTTTGTTGATGGGCAGGCAATTTGCTGACGACAATACTTAAGAAAATAATATTATCGATACCCAGTACGACTTCCAAAATTGTTAATGTTGCCAATGCCATCCAAGCATGGGGATCTAAGAACCACTCAAACATCTTATTGCCTTAAAAATGGAATAAAAAATCGTCTGTTTGGTACAGGCGATGCCTTGACCGATTAACCGAGGTTAAAGTGCCGCGCTAATAATGGACCCGTAAAATCTTTTTTTAAATAGAAACCTCTCGGTAATGTCATTATTGGCTGTCCAAATTCACCAATACCTTCGGTTAGCGCTCTATTATTTGCCGCTTTGGGACGAATTTGTAGAACTTGTCCGTGACGAGCGGTGATGGTTTCTACTTTTCCCAGCACAATTAAATCCATTAACTCTTCCCAATCTTGGCGTAAAAGTTGTTCTTCAAGCGCAGAAGGGCTCCAAATCAGCGGGTTTGCAATACGGCGCTGGGCAAGTGGAATTTGGCGTTCACCTTCAATCGGAAACCACAGAATGCGAGATAATTTGCGGCGCACATGGCTATTTTCCCATGTCAGGCCGCTATTGCCCGTAAGTGGCGCGACAGAAACAAACGTCGTTTCTAATGGTACGCCATGGCGATCGATTGGAATTGTTTTAAGCTCAACGCCAATATCTGCAAAATCTTGTTCGGCTTTACTGCCTGCGGTCGCACCTAAAAAATACTCTAACAGTGTCCCGACCCAGCCTTTATCTCGTTTAAGATCGGGGGGGATTGGGATGCCTGCAATAGTAGCTAACTCACCAAGCGTATAGCCTGCAAGGGCTTGGGCTCGCGCTAATAAGACGGTTTCATTTTCTGGTGGTGAAGGCGGTATAAAGGACATAGTCGACAGAGTTTGATTGTGTTTAAAAAATAACCAAGAAAATGGTTGCAAGATAGGGTGAGTATAACACTTTTTAGTCACTGTATTTAACTTCATGATATATATATGGATATTAGATAATAATCACAGATGGGATTATGAATATTTAGGGTTATTCAACTTCATCCCAAGATAATCACAGGATCATGCACTAGGTTATCCACAGGATTTCTGGATAACTGTGAAAAACTGCGATTACTGTGTGAATTTACAGCCTTGACTAATGTCATTTATTGAAGCTCGTCACAAAAAGCGGGTAAGTTAAGTACATTCCTTGTGGATAAAACATGCATTGATTGATCTTTGCTCAGTTGAACTCCTAACAAAAAAAGAGGGGAAAACTCACAGTGGATATCTCATGTGAAATCCATTTATTACTATGATTTATAATGTTTTATTTTTTAGTATGATTTTTTGTTAGAAATGAACAGTTGGGATATACCCTGATTACTATCTGGTTGTTCACATGGATATCCACAGAAAAAGTGAATAAAATCCATTTTGCTCACTCTAACTGTTTATAACTATCATCAATTCTGTGTATTATCCTCAGTTGGCTTAAACCAAGCTGATTTAAAGTCAAACCAGCCAAAGGTATTCATACGAACACCTCGCATCGTTCTTTGACCTTGTAACTCTAACCAGTGATGAAAAATGGGGTGGAAGACTTGAGAATCAATCAAGCTCTCGCACCAAGATTCCACATCCAATTTTTGCTGGCGCCACAGCTGTAACTCTTTATCGAGGGTTTTTCCTAAACACTGACGCAATAGCGGCATTTCGTACAAGGTGGCGAAGATAGAGAATTCAAGAGGTTTATAAAAGTTGGCAGTGGAGAGCCAAATATCGCTCTTCGCATCCCCGTTAAACCAATCATCATAATCAACGATGTTAATTTTAAGCTCTACTCCTTGGGTTTCTAACACTCGCTTCATGATTTGGCTGATGGCATAAAATTCATGATGATGGTGATAAAAAGTGACAGTTAGCTCAGTTAAATCTTCAGGTTTAGTGCGCTGGGAGAGCATTTTACTGTGATGCCAATGAAGCAGTAATCCATAAGCAGGTGCCCAGTGGCGTTGATAGAAGGATTCACAGTGCGCCAGTAGGTTGACGGGGGTTAAAAAGCTGCACAGCCATTTACGCACATCTTCCCGTTGAGAAATATCGGAGCGTTGGTCGAATAACAGAAAATAGCAACCTTCTTCCATGCGGCTTTCGAGGGAGTCATTGTGGCGTTTGTCGCCATCCATTTTTAATGTGGTACACACCATCTGCTCAGAAAGTTCGGGAACCACCCAAATAGTCACTTCATCCAACAAGGCGCGATAGCCAAAATAGCGATCAAAAGCGCTGATGGTGAGTTTCTGCGGGATGTTGGTTTCTACTTCATAAGGACCCGTACCAATAGGGCGCTGACTAAAACCGCTGATGGTTTCCCACTCTTTCGGGAGAATGGCGGCATGTGGGCTGCCCAGTAACCAAGGAAATTGGGTATCAGGATGGCTCAGATGGATATCAATTACGTAAGGTTGCGAGGAGGTGACTGAGTGAATATGTGAGAACAGCGGCCAGCACTGCTTTAATCGTAATAAAGAGTGGATAATATCCTCCACTTGCATTTCACGTCCATGATGAAAATAGATAGCCGGACGTAAATAAAAGCGCCAATGTTGCTCATTAACGGCTTGCCAGTGGTGAGCAATACCATCTTCCACTTCCCCTTTTTCCTCATTTAAGTGAGTTAATCCATTAAATATCTGACTCATTAAGTGGATTTCAGAGCGGCGCATTGGGGTGCCGGGAAGTAAATTAGGAAAATCACGGTAATAAATGATGCGCAGTAAGTTTTTACCTTGTCGATAACTGCGCTCGAGCTCTGATAAGACCATTTGGCGGATAGTCTCTTTATCGCCAACAAGCGCCACGAGTTTTTCAATACTTTCTTCTTTTAATAACTGTTCTGCTTGTGCTTGCTGAAGCTCTAATCCATTGATATGAAAAATTAATGCGGAACGCTTTCCTCGTCCCGCTTCGGCTTGCCAACTGAGCCAACCATGAGCTTGCATATTATTGAGTAGCGTACGTACATGGCGACGAGAACAAAACAGGATCTCCGCAATATCTTGCAAAGTGGTTTCGCTGTTTTTTCCCTGAAAATGTTGCCACAAGCGAACAAATTGGGTTTGTAATCGAGAATTAGACATAAAAGAGGAACTCCGGAAAAAATTGTATCAATTTTAATATCCTATATTCCGTAGATAATAGGGGACAGTAAGTAGCTCTATTGACCTGTTTGTTGCAGGTTTACTCCCCCATTTATTGAGTAATGGTATATTTACCAGCCGGTATGTGAATGCATATCGGCTTTTTTTCTTTTTTCTTCATATTTCACGTTGTGGCTGTGTTGGCTTCATTCGGCTACTCAGGTCACATACTTATGTATGCTCCCCGAGATATCCTCATTTTGCCGCCTTGCCACAACATGAACTATTTTGCAAAAACGGTTTGATTAAACCCAGAATCATGATTATTTGAAATCATGGCATATTCAGAATTAATGGGGAAGGATTTATTGGTGGGCGCGGTTTGTTGGAGTTGAGTTCTACTTTTATAAATACAAATAGGTAAGAAAAAGCCCACCGAAGTGGGCTGGAGATTAATTCATAAAGGCAGGGAGCTTTTGTTCATAATCTTTAATTTGGTCGACGTGCTGTAATGTCAAACCAATACTATCTAAACCATTCATCATGCAATGGCGGCGGAAACTGTCAATCTCGAAAGTATATACTTTGTCGCCGGCAGTGACGGTTTGTGCTTCTAAATCGACAGTAAACTGGCAACCTTCGTGGCTATTCACATAGTTGAACATCTCATCCACTTGCTGCTCGCTCAATTTAATCGGCAACAGCTGGTTATTAAATGAGTTTCCGTAAAAAATATCGGCAAAACTCGGTGCAATCACCACTTGAATGCCAAAGTCGGTCAATGCCCATGGGGCGTGCTCACGAGATGAACCGCAACCAAAGTTTTCACGGGCTAACAGAATGCTAGCGCCTTTAAATACGGGTTTGTTCAAGACAAAGTCAGGATTAGGTTGCTGGCCTTTATCATCTAAAAAACGCCAGTCATTAAATAAGTGCTGACCAAAGCCTGTACGCGTCACTTTCTGCAAAAACTGCTTTGGAATAATCGCATCGGTGTCGACGTTTGCGGCATCTAAAGGAGCAACAATCCCAACATGCTTAATAAACTTATCCATGGTTTTCTCCTTTAGATTTGAATGTCACGAACATCAGCAAAATGACCGTTAATCGCTGCGGCAGCTGCCATTGCAGGGCTGACTAAATGGGTGCGACCCGCACGACCTTGGCGACCTTCAAAGTTTCGGTTGCTGGTGGATGCGCAGCGTTCACCTGGATTCAAACGGTCGTTGTTCATCGCTAAGCACATTGAACAGCCCGGTAAGCGCCATTCGAAGCCTGCATCCATAAAGATTTTATCCAAACCTTCTTGTTCCGCTTGGGCTTTAACGGGGCCGGAACCTGGTACCACAATCGCTTGTACGCCAGATGCCACTTTCTTACCTTTGGCGATGGCAGCTGCGGCGCGTAAATCTTCGATGCGTGAGTTAGTGCAAGAGCCAATAAAGACTTTATCAATCTTCACGTCAGATAACTTAATACCTGATTCCAATCCCATATAGGCCAAGGCTTTTTCTGCAGAAGCTCGCTCGACGGGGTCAGCAAAAGATTCTGGTGCTGGGATTGGTTGGTTAATCGCGATCACTTGCCCGGGGTTAGTACCCCAAGTCACTTGCGGTGCAATAGTCTCAGCTTGGATAGTGATCACTTTGTCGAACGTCGCATCATCATCGGTTTTCAAGGTTTTCCAATACGCAACGGCATCATCCCAATCTTGACCTTTCGGTGCGAATTGGCGACCTTTCATATAATTAAAAGTCGTTTCATCAGGAGCGATAATGCCAGCTTTAGCGCCTAACTCAATCGCCATATTACAGACGGTCATGCGACCTTCCATACTCAAATCTTCAATCGCATCACCGCAGAATTCGACAATATAGCCCGTTCCACCTGCACTACCTGTCGTACCAATGATAGCTAAGACGATATCTTTTGCGGTGATCCCCGCTGGCGCTTTACCCACCACTTCAATTTTCATGGTTTTGGCTCGCGCCTGTTTCAAGGTTTGGGTCGCCATGACGTGTTCAACTTCGGATGTCCCAATCCCAAAAGCTAATGCGCCGAATGCACCGTGAGTGGCAGTATGAGAGTCACCACAAACAATGGTTGTCCCCGGTAAAGTGATGCCTTGCTCTGGCCCCATCACATGGACAATACCTTGATATGGGTGATTTAAATCATATAAAGTCACGCCGAATTCTTCGCAGTTTTTCATCAACTCTTGCATCTGAATTCGCGCCATATCACCGCAGGCATTGATATCTTTAGTTTGCGTTGACACGTTATGATCCATGGTTGCAAATGTTTTGCTTGGTTGATGCAACGGGCGATTTTTGGTTCTTAAACCATCAAACGCTTGCGGTGAAGTCACTTCATGTACCAGATGGCGATCGATATAAATTAAAGGGATTTCGTTTTCAACCTCACGGACAACGTGAGCGTCATATAATTTTTGGTATAAAGTCTTCGACATGTTAAACCCCTTCTTCAATATAACGAGCGATAATGTCACCCATTTCACTGGTACTGATTGATTGACCATTGCCCGCTAAATCTGCAGTACGATAGCCATTTTCTAATGCTTTATTCACCGCGTTTTCGATGGCATCAGCCGCTTCCGTTTGATTCAAGCTAAAACGTAACAACATGGATGCCGACAAAATTTGTGCGATTGGGTTGGCAATATTTTTGCCTGCGATATCTGGTGCTGAACCGCCTGCGGGCTCGTACAAGCCAAAGCCATCGGCGTTTAAGCTAGCTGAAGGCAACATACCCATCGAGCCTGTGATCATCGCGCACTCATCGGAAATAATGTCACCGAATAAGTTGGAGCACAGCACCACATCAAACTGAGAAGGGGCTTTGATCATCTGCATCGCGGCGTTATCGATATACATATGGTTCACTTCAACATCTGGATACTCTTTGGCAATTTGGTTAACCACTTCGCGCCACAATACGGAGCTTTGTAAAACGTTAGCTTTATCAATTGAAGTCACTTTATGGCTACGTTTGCGAGCAGATTCAAAGGCAATACGGGCAATGCGTTCAATTTCATAGCGGTGATAAACCTCGGTATCGAACGCATATTCTTCAGCCCCTTCGCCTTTACGTCCTTTTGGCTGACCAAAATAGATCCCGCCAGTTAATTCACGCACACATAAAATATCAAAGCCTTGAGCTGCAATGTCTGCGCGTAATGGGCAAAATGCTTCTAATGCTTGGTATAAACGAGCAGGGCGTAAGTTACTGAATAATTTAAAATGTTTGCGTAATGGCAATAATGCACCGCGTTCAGGCTGGCTGTCTGGTGGCAAATGTTCCCATTTTGGGCCACCCACTGAGCCGAATAATACGGCATCAGCCTCTTCACAACCTTTGACTGTCGCTTGCGGTAATGGCTCTCCGTGATTATCAATGGCCGCGCCGCCCACATCATATGCTTTGGTCGAAATTGTGATAGCAAAGCGCTTGCTAATAGCGTTTAATACTTTATGAGCTTGAGCCATCACTTCTGGGCCGATTCCATCGCCTGCTAATACCGCAATATTAAAATTCGTAGACATGTTTATACCGCTTCCTTTGTATTAATTTGTGACTCTTGGTCAGAGATTTTTTGTTTTTCTCTTTCGACTTGTTCTGCACGCCAAATACTATTTAATACATGTACCATGGCTTTTGCGGATGATTCAACGATATCCGTTGCTAATCCCATACCGTGGAAACGACGACCAAAACATTCAGCGACGATATCCACTTGCCCTAATGCATTTTCCCCCTGACCTTTTGCAGACAATTGGTAAGAAACCAATTTCATTGGGTAGTTAGTGATTTTACTAATCGCTTGGTAGATGGCATCAACAGGGCCATTTCCGGTTGCCGCTTCTGATTTTTCTGTTTCACCACACTGCATTTTGACGGTTGCAGTGGCCACAATGCTTGAACCCGACTGTGTACTAAAGTAATCCATGACAAAATGGTCAGTTTCATCTTGTTGTTTCGCGAAGAAGGCTAAAGCCTCTAAATCATAATCAAACACTTGGCCTTTTTTATCGGCTAAGTTCAAGAATGCGGTGTATAACTCATCCAAGTTGAAATCTTTACCTTCGCTGTAACCCATCTCTTCCATGCGGTGTTTAACCGCTGCACGACCTGAACGGGAGGTTAAGTTTAATTGTTGCTCTTTCAAGCCGATGGATTCAGGGGTCATGATTTCGTATGTTTCGCGATTCTTTAACACGCCATCTTGGTGGATCCCTGATGAATGCGCGAATGCGTTGCTGCCCACAACCGCTTTATTGGCAGGAATTGGGGTATTGCATAACTGGCTGACTAACTGGCTGGTGCGGTAAATTTCTTTGTGATTGATATTGGTATGCACACCTAACATCTGTTCACGTAATTTAATCGCCATAATAACTTCTTCTAACGCAGTGTTGCCGGCTCGTTCGCCTAATCCGTTGATCGTTCCTTCCACTTGGCGAGCTCCGGCTTGAACGGCGCTGATGGAGTTGGCGACTGACATGCCTAAGTCATCGTGGCAGTGAACGGAGATGATGGCTTTATCAATGTTAGGTACGCGCTCATATAAAGAAGAGATAATGCCGCCAAATTGATATGGGGTCGTGTAGCCGACGGTATCAGGGATATTAATGGTGGTCGCGCCTGCACCGATGGCGGCTTCGACAATGCGACATAAGTTGTCAATATCGGTACGACCCGCATCTTCACACGAAAATTCTACATCATCGGTATAACGACGTGCGCGTTTAATGGAGTTGATCGCCATATCCATCACGCCATCAAACGTTTTGTTTAACTTTTTCTGCATATGCAAATTGGATGTTGCTAAGAACACATGAATACGGAATGCTTCAGCCACTTTCAAGGATTCAGCCGCCACATCAATATCATTTTCAACACAGCGTGCTAATGCGCAGATACGGCTGTTTTTGATTTCGCGGGCGATAGTTTGAACAGACTCAAAATCACCTGGGGATGAGACAGGAAACCCAGCTTCAATAACATCGACACCTAAGCGCTCTAACGCGAAAGCAATTTGTAATTTTTCTTTAACGGATAAGCTGGCCTGCAAGGCTTGCTCGCCATCACGTAAGGTCGTATCGAAGATGATAACTTGGTTGCTCATAATGCGTTCCTCATAGACTAAATTTTGTTGTTTTTAATTCTGTTTGTTGGATTCCCATCTAGCCGCAGGCATAAAAAAACCCGCTGGTTGCGCGGGCTTCTTTATGTTTGTGGACAGTATTTGTTTTACTTTCCATCCATAAGCATACCGCGCAAATTGGCTGCGAGTAGTAGTAGGCTTAGTAGGCGGATAGAAAATGTCATGGGTAACTGTCTCTTTCTGAATTTCAAATAATCTGCATTTATTGATACGTGATTTCAATAATGATGTCAAACTTAATTTTTTGAGCGCGAAATGCTTGAAATTGAGTTGTTATCGATTATTGGAGTTTGTGTCTGATATTTATAATTTTCATGATGTTTTTGTCTATATCGGGCAGCTAAAAGTAGGCTAAAATTTCGTCTAAAAATTAATGGCATGATGATATTTTTATAACGTAATGATTTTTATTATGTTTATGTAATGAAAGCATGCAGAAGTTAGATAAAAGTCTTTGTTGGTATTGATGATGGTTATGCTTCAAATAAGGTTAATTATCTAATAAATAAATAATTAAAAATTAATCTGATAATGAGATTCAAGTGCGTTTATAGAAGAGATTTATTATGATTTATTCTTGAATTTGTTTTATTATTTTTATCGAAATGATGCTGGCTTTAATAAGTTACACGCACCCATTACACTGATGAATATTTGCATTTTATGATGATATCTATATCTCGATTCTAATTTATGGGCAAAAAGAATAGAAGCGTCGTTTTAATAAATGCAGGGAAAGCGAAATAACTTATCATGTATAAGTTGTTTTAAAAATAATATTTAATGATTTTATGTTTTTCGTCAATATTGCTTTGATGAATCATGTTCATTAATTAAAAATGATAAATATATTTAGTGGAGTTAAAAATGACTGATTTTGATACGATCTCAACAGCAAAAAAAGAAAGTAGCGATATTCATCTGCGTAATGTTGATTTGAACTTATTAACTGTTTTTGATGTTGTGATGCAAATGCAAAATGTCACTCGTGCAGCGCAAGTTCTCGGTATGTCTCAGCCAGCAGTAAGTAACGCCGTATCCCGTTTAAAATCTATGTTCAATGACGAATTATTTGTTCGTTATGGGCGTGGTATTCAACCAACTTCGCGTGCTAAACAATTATTTGGGCCAGTAAGACAAGCGCTTCAATTGGTGCATAATGAATTACCAGGCGCAGGATTTGATCCTAAGCAAAGCGAAAGAGCATTTAACTTATCTATTTGCTCTCCATTAGATATTCGTTTAGCGGCAATAATTGTTGATAAATTTAAAATTGCGTCGCCAAATATTCAAGTTTTCATTCATTCTTTTTTAGGGAATAACATTGCGCATCAATTAAAATATCAAGAGATAGATTTCTTCTTGGGCTATAATCAATTCGAAAAACCCGAATATCAACATCAGATTTTATTTAATGATGAATTAGTTTTAGTCGTGGCGAATCACCATCCAAGAATTGAAAGTACCATTAATCAAGAAATGTTAATGAATGAAAGACACGCTATTATGGCAATGGATAATATTGGGTCATTTAGCAAATTGTATTACCATAATACGGAACTCTCACACACTGTCAGTTATCAAGGAACTGACTTAAACAGTGTATTGAACATTGTGGCACAAACAGATTTAGTGGCGATTGCACCTAAATGGTTAGTGGAGCATCATGCAAGTCAACTGCAACTACGTACTTTATCATTGCCTTGGGAAGATAATTCTCGCCCATGTTATTTAACGTGGCATGAATCGACGGCGCGAGATAAAGGCCATCAATGGATGAAAACGCAGTTTTGCCAAATGATAGAACAGTTGTAAGCTAAATTGATTCAATTCATTCCAAGATAACACTAGCATATTCCTCTAAATACTAACTCGCCATGATGAAAATAGTGGCGAGTTTTGTTGTGTCCGTAGCATTTGCAAAAAATTTACACTTTATTCCTTTCCTCGTTTATCTTTCCGCTATACACTCAAAATATTCAGCTAACAGATGTAAGCTGAAATAATAAAAAGTATTAAAATTAGGTTATTTGTGAGTTTGCCGAATGACTTAAAATTCTAATGACCTATAGGGAATACACTTTGATTACTGAAAATCTATATCCATATCATATTGTTAACCGCATACGTTCCAGAATGGACGCGAGCGAGTCAGCGGATCGGATAGCTTTCAGTCAATGGGACAACGGACATCAATCAGAACTGACTTGGGCAGAAGTGGGAACCAAAACCACCGCGATTGCACGTCAGCTTTTGGCGATGAATGTTGCCCCGCAAGAGAATATTGGGCTTTTTGCTCATAATAGTATGAATTGGTCTTTGGTTGATCTGGCTGTATTACAAATTAAAGCCGTGACGGTGCCTCTCTATGCTACCAGCAGTATCGACCAAGCCGCCTATATCATTAATGACGCCAACATTAAGATCCTCTTTGTGGGTGCTCAAGAACAATACCAAGTTGCTTGCCAATTACTTGCCCATTGCCCGCAACTCACCGCTATCATTGCATTAGATGACAATGTCGAACTGGATGGTCAAGTGGCCAACAGCATGCACTTATCGACATTTATGTCTCTCGCTCAGCCGCATTATCAAGCTGAGTTAGATGCGCGAATTGCAGCACAAAACTTAAGTGATTTATTCACCATTATTTATACTTCGGGCACCACGGGTGAACCGAAAGGGGTGATGCTGGATTACTACAATATGGCAGCTCAGCTTTATCTTCATGACAACCGTTTAGAGCTGTCCGAAGACGATGTTTCATTATGTTTCCTGCCGCTTTCCCACGTTTTTGAACGCGCATGGAGTTTTTATGTCATGCACAGCGGAGCGCGTAATGTCTATTTAACCAATACTAATTTAGTAAAAGAAGCGCTTGCTGATGTTAAGCCAACGGTGATGTGTGCCGTACCACGTTTCTATGAGAAAGTTTACAGCGCAGTACAAAGTAAAGTATCCCAAGCGCCTTTTATGCGTCGTGTGATTTTCAAATGGGCGATTGCGATAGGGAAACAAAAAGTGAAAGCGATGGCGCAAGGTAAATCACTTTCATTTATCAACAATCGCTTATATGCATTGGCCGATAAGCTGGTTCTGAGCAAAATTCGCCAAGGGCTAGGTGGTCGCATTCGTTTTATGCCAGCGGCGGGCGCGCGTCTCGATGATGATGTGATTGCGTTTTTCTTGTCCGCAGGTGTGGATATCAAATATGGCTATGGGATGAGCGAAACTTGCGCGACAGTCTCGTGCTGGGAAGCTAACAAATACCCATTAGGTTCAATTGGTACACCGCTTTCTGCCATTTCTGTACGCATTGGAGCAAACGACGAAATCCAAGTCAAAGGCCCTGTCGTCATGAAAGGCTACTATAATCGCCCGCAAGAAACGATAGATACATTCACGGCTGATGGCTGGTTACGTACTGGAGATGCCGGAAAAATCGATGAGCAAGGCAACTTATATATTACAGATAGACTGAAAGACTTAATGAAAACGTCTAACGGGAAATATATAGCGCCACAGGTTATCGAAGGTGTTTTAGGTCAAGACCGTTTTATTGAGCATATTGCCGTCATTGCCGATGCACGTAAATTTGTCTCTGCGTTAATTGTGCCTTGCTATGACAGCCTTGAAGAGTACGCCAATTCAATTAACTTAAAATACCGTGATCGTTTGGAGCTGTTAAAAGACTCTAAAATTGTCGCGCTGTTTGAAGGTCGTCTCAAAGAGCTACAAAAGAATCTGGAAAACTTCCATCAAGTGAAGCGTTTTACACTGTTACCAAGCAACTTCTCAATGGAGAAAGGTGAATTAACGCCTACGCTGAAATTACGCCGTAAAATTATTTCAGAGCGCTACCGATTAGAAATTGAATCTATGTATCAAGAGTAATTCGATATTTAATCATATTTTCTAAGCCCTTCAGTCGTTATTCCTGAAGGGCTTTGTTTTACCTGCTATTTATGTAAAATCGCGTTGCCACTATTTTTGCTTACCTTTTAGTTATTTTCGCTCTATTTTGATTGAAAACTAGTCAATGAATCTGCCGAATTTTCATGTTCAAGACAAAATGAAATCTTCCTTAATTTCTCTGCGAAATCAAATTTGCGTCCCACAAATGGTAGGGATATGTTAAGAGCTGAATTTATGACTAACTTAATAAAAATTAAAGAGGGCTGTTCGGCTCTCTGTTAACTTGCAAATAGTCTGAGGGCAAACTCATGGAGATGTTGTCGGGAGCAGAAATGGTCGTCAAGTCATTGATTGACCAAGGAGTGAAACACGTATTTGGCTATCCGGGAGGCGCAGTTCTTGATATTTATGATGCACTGCATACTGTGGGGGGCGTAGAGCATATTTTAGTTCGTCACGAGCAAGCTGCGGTGCATATGGCCGATGGCTATGCGCGCTCAACGGGGGATGTGGGCGTAGTGTTAGTAACGTCAGGACCCGGCGCAACCAATGCGATAACCGGTATTGCTACTGCGTATATGGACTCTGTACCCATGGTGGTTTTATCGGGGCAGGTCGCCAGTTCATTAATTGGGAACGATGCGTTTCAAGAGTGCGATATGGTGGGTATTTCGCGCCCAATCGTGAAGCATAGTTTTCTCATCAAACACGCGAAAGAGATCCCTGAAACCATCAAAAAAGCGTTTTATATTGCGGCGAGTGGACGCCCAGGGCCTGTGGTGATCGACTTTCCAAAAGATACGGTGAATCCGGCCGCTAAATTCCCTTATCGCTACCCTGAATCCGTTTCATTGCGCTCATATAATCCGACCTTACAAGGGCACAAAGGTCAAATTAAGAAAGCGTTGATCAAATTAGTCGCGGCGAAGAAGCCAGTGATGTATATCGGTGGCGGTGCGATCAATGCCAATTGCTCCGCGGAGCTAATGACATTAGCTGAAAAACTTCAGTTGCCAGTGGTATCAACGTTGATGGGGCTAGGCGCATTCCCCGAAACTCACCAACAATCTGTGGGTATGCTCGGAATGCATGGCACCTACGAAGCCAACAAAGTGATGCATCATTCTGATGTGATTTTTGCGGTTGGTGTTCGCTTTGACGACCGTACAACCAATAACTTAGAAAAATATTGTCCGAATGCAACCGTGATCCAAATTGATGTGGATCCAACCTCAATTTCGAAAACAGTCAAAGCGGATATTCCCATTGTTGGCGATGCAAAACTTACGTTAGAACAGATGATTGCTCAACTGGATCATGCGGCTGCCGAGCAAGATACCGCTGCACTGCAAACGTGGTGGAAGGAGATCGGTATTTGGCGCGAAAAACAGTGCCTAAAATATGCATTAAACCCAAGTAAAGTGAAGCCGCAACAAGCCATTGAGGCTATTTACCGCTTAACCAACGGTGAAGCTTATGTGACCTCAGATGTGGGGCAGCACCAAATGTTTGCTGCACTTTATTATCCGTTTGATAAACCACGGCACTGGATCAACTCAGGGGGCTTAGGCACCATGGGCTTTGGTTTGCCGGCTGCTTTAGGGGTTAAATTAGCGCACCCTAAATCCACGGTTGTATGCGTGACTGGCGACGGCAGTATTCAGATGAACATTCAAGAGCTTTCAACTGCACTGCAATATGGATTGCCGGTGTTGGTTCTGAACCTAAATAACGGTTTTTTAGGCATGGTAAAACAGTGGCAGGACATGATTTATCAAGGCCGCCACTCACAGTCCTATATGCAGTCATTGCCAAATTTCACAAAATTAGCCGAAGCTTATGGGCATGTAGGGATTTCAATTGCCTCCCCAGATGAACTTGAAGATAAGCTAAAACAAGCGCTAGTCGAAGTGAATGAAAACCAGCGTCTGGTCTTTGTAGATATTAATATTGATGAAACTGAGCATGTTTACCCAATGCAGATCCGTGGTGGAGCAATGGATGAAATGTGGTTAAGTAAAACGGAGAGGACTTGATCATGCGTCGTATCTTATCAGTGTTACTAGAGAATGAATCAGGGGCATTATCTCGCGTGATTGGGTTGTTTTCACAGCGCGGTTATAACATCGAAAGCTTGACCGTAGCACCGACCGACGACCCAACGTTGTCACGGATGACCATCCAAACAAAAGGGGATGCCAAGGTGCTAGAGCAGATTGAAAAACAGCTGCATAAACTGGTGGATGTGTTGCGTGTGAGTGAACTGACCGCATCAGCTCATGTCGAGCGTGAAATCATGTTAGTGAAACTGCAAGCTTCCGGTTATGGGCGCGATGAAATTAAGCGAAGTGCCGATATTTTTCGTGGGCAAATTGTGGATGTGACACCAACGCTGTACACCGTTCAGCTCGCAGGAACAAGCGATAAACTGGATGCATTTCTTGAAGCTGTGCGTGGTGTTGCTGAAATTGTTGAAGTTGCACGCTCAGGGATCGTTGGTGTTTCCCGTGGCGATAAAATTATGCGATGAAAAATTTATCCGCCACAGGTAGAATAGAGCAGATTAAGGCCTCGAATGACTCGGGGCTGTTTCCCAAATTGCAAAGAGGTTAACGTGAAACTGGATGAGATAGCCCGTCTAGCGGGTGTTTCCCGCACAACGGCTAGTTATGTGATCAACGGCAAGGCCAAGCAGTATCGAGTCAGCGATAAAACTGTAGAAAAAGTGATGGCAGTCGTCAGAGAGCACAATTACCATCCAAACGCAGTCGCTGCAGGGTTACGCGCAGGTCGCACTCGCTCAATTGGGTTGGTGATCCCTGATCTTGAAAATACGAGCTATACCCGTATAGCCAATTATCTTGAGAGACAAGCTCGTCAGCGCGGATATCAGCTTTTAATTGCGTGTTCAGAAGACCAACCTGACAACGAAATTCGTTGCGTGGAACATTTACTGCAGCGCCAAGTTGACGCGATTATTGTGTCTACCGCATTACCTCCTGAACATCCGTTTTATCAGCGCTGGGCGAACCGTTCACTGCCTATCATCGCGCTGGATAGAGCATTAGAAAAAGAGCATTTCATTAGCGTGGTCGGTGACGACCAAGAAGATGCACTGATGATCTCTAAAGAATTACGTAAATTCTCAGCTGAATCGGTCTTGTATCTCGGGGCATTACCTGAACTTTCTGTGAGCTATCTACGTGAGCAAGGCTTCCGTAAAGCATGGGAAGGGGACACTCGCGAAGTCAATTATTTATACGCCAATAGTTATGAGCGTGATGCCGCTGCCGACGTTTTCTCCCAATGGCTAGATAGTGGTAACGCGATGCCGGATGCATTATTCACAACGTCATTTTCTTTGCTGCAAGGCGTGTTGGATGTGGCATTGAAACGCAATGGCCGCTTACCTGAAAACATGGTTATCAGTACCTTTGGTGATAACGAATTACTGGATTTCCTCGGTTGTCCTGTGCTCTCTCTCGCTCAGCGCCACCGTGATATTGCAGAGCGTATTTTAGAATTGGTATTAGCCAGCCTAGACGAGAAACAGAAGCCAGAAACTGGAATTCGTCGAATTCGCAGGGACTTATGTCGCCGTGGTAGTTTAGGTCGCAAACAGTAGTGGATAAACCTTATCCAATGGTGAAAAAACCGGTTTAATAGTTAGTGATGTTAACCAAGATTCTTAGTAATATATCCGCCCCTATCTATTAGGGGCTTTTTTTTGGTGAAATTTATGGTTGATTACGATTTTTTTATTGCGTTATCCTGTAAATATTTCACTTTAGGAATTTTCCTAATACTTTTTTTGATTATTTTGCATTGATTGGTTTTTTGACGAATTAATTTTTTTTTAACCCATAAAAAAACCGATAAATACAATGAGCAAATTATTGTCAGTAAAATAATACTGTGAATTAAAACAGTTATTTAATGTATTGAAATATAATGATTTTATATAAAAATACGTATTATTTGGTAGTTTTGTTTAAATAATCATCAATAAATGATGATCAAAAGGTAAAGAATAGACACGAAATAAACTGATTAAAAATGAGACGTATATATCATTTACTCAAATTTGTATGATTTTGCAGCAATGAAATAGATTTAAATATGTTTTACCTGCGTTTTATAAATAAGTGAATTATATCAACTCGTTATTTCTCTTTTTCTTTCCAAGTAAGATTTTTTCCAACTTTTTCTTTTCTAAAACGTTCTGTAAATAAAGCTAAAGCTACGTGCGGCTGGCTTGACAACGTTTTCATACCATTCGTAAACTTTATAAGTGGAGAATTGTGGGGTAAAGTGGGGCAGTTGGAAATAAAGGGGAAAAATCAGGTATGTTTCGTGGGGCTACACTGGTTAATCTCGACAGCAAAGGGCGGCTAACCGTGCCTACTCGTTATCGAGGAATGCTGAGCGAGGAATCGAAAGGGCAAATGGTGTGTACCATTGACCTTCACCAGCCATGCCTGCTGCTTTATACCTTACCCGAATGGGAAATCATTGAGGAAAAACTGTCTAAGTTATCCACCATGAATCCCGCAGAACGTCGAGTACAGCGCCTTTTACTTGGTCATGCCAGTGAATGTCAGATAGACAATGCAGGACGTCTTTTGCTAGCTAGCACGCTGCGTCAACACGCAGGGCTAACAAAAGAGGTCATGTTGGTGGGCCAAATAAATAAATTTGAAATTTGGGATGAACAGATGTGGTACCAGCAGGTGGAAACTGACATCGCTGCTGAGCGTCTAGCTGACGAACCGCTGTCCGCCCGTCTACAGGATTTGTCACTATAACAATGACACAGCAGCAATTTAAACACGTAACAGTACTGCTCGATGAAGCAGTGAACGGCTTAAATCTTAAACCAAATGGTATCTATATTGATGGCACATTTGGTCGTGGCGGGCACTCTCGCTTGATTTTAAGCCAACTGGGAGATCAAGGTCGCTTGATTGCCATTGACCGTGACCCAGAGGCGATTAAAGCCGCTCAAGGGATTGATGACCCACGTTTTATGATTAAGCATGGCCCATTTTCAGCCATTGCAGATTATGTGGAAGAAGAAGGCTTAGTTGGCAAGATTGATGGTGTGTTGCTGGATCTCGGTGTCTCTTCTCCACAGTTAGATGATCCAGAGCGTGGGTTCTCATTTATGCGTGATGGGCCACTGGATATGCGTATGGATCCAACGCGTGGTCAATCCGCGCAGCAATGGCTGATGAACGCGGAAGCAGACGATATCGCATGGGTGCTCAAAACATTTGGTGAAGAGCGTTTTGCAAAGCGTATCGCAAGAGCCATTGTTGAGCGTAACCATAATCCCGAAGAAGAACCGTTAACGCGTACACGCCACTTGGCGGAGCTGATTGCCAAAGTCAGTCCGATTAAAGACCGACACAAGCACCCAGCAACCCGCAGCTTCCAAGCGATTCGTATTTATATCAATAGCGAGCTGGAAGAGATTGAGAAAGCATTAAATGGTGCGATGTCTGTTTTAGCACCTGAAGGGCGTTTATCGGTGATCAGTTTCCATTCATTGGAAGACAGATTAGTAAAACGCTTTATTCGTCAAAACAGTACCGGACCTTCTGTTCCTGCGGGGATTCCACTGACAGAAGCGCAAATCAAAGAGCTAGGTGCCGCTAAATTACGTGCACTAGGCAAAATGAAGCCTTCCGAGAGTGAAATTGACGAAAACCCACGAGCACGTAGCTCGGTGTTACGTTTTGCACAGAGAGCGGTAGAGTAATGACACCAGAAAGACACAGTTTAGCCAGAGTCATCGGTCGCGATTTATTTCGTTACGGAATTATTCCGATGATTTTGCTAGCCGCGATAGTGATTAGCGCTGTGTTTGTGGTGACCACCGCTCATGAAACACGACTGCTGACTGCCGCCAAAGATAAGCTGTACGAAGAGAAAGATTTTCTCGATATCGAATGGCGAAACTTGATCCTTGAAGAGAATGCGTTAGCCAGTCACAGCCGTGTTGAGCGTTTATCTGTTGAAAAATTGCAAATGGTTCATGTGGAACCATCCCAAGAAAACATTATTGTTTCCAAGCAATAACGAAGGTTAAGAATGAAAGCAACCAAACCCGCTAAGAACAAGAAAACAGAAGAAGTCACCAGCTTTGTTCGCTGGCGTTTTGTTTTGTTGTGTGGATGTATTGGGCTGGCATTAGCAGGGTTGTTGACTCGCGTTGCGTACCTACAAATTATTGCCCCTGAACAACTCGTTAAAGAAGGGGATATGCGCTCCCTTCGCGTTCAAGAAGTATCAACGGCTCGCGGGATGATCAGTGACCGTGAAGGTCGCCAATTAGCGGTTAGTGTTCCGGTCAATGCTATCTGGGCTGATCCTAAAGAAGTCTTTGAAAAAGGCGGCGTAAGTAACGATGAACACTGGAAAGCGCTCGCCGATGCATTAGATATTCCTCTTGAACAAATCACCACCAAAATTTCTGCTAACCCGAAAGGGCGCTTTGTTTACCTCGCTCGTCAAGTTAACCCCTCCATCGGTGAATATGTCCGCAAACTAAAAGTTCCAGGGATCTATTTACGTAAAGAGTCTCGCCGATATTACCCATCAGGTCCAGTGACTGCTCACTTACTAGGCGTGACAAATATCGATGGTGAAGGTATTGAAGGGGTGGAAAAAAGCTTCAACCGTTGGTTAAAAGGTTCTCCGGGTGAACGTACCGTACGTAAAGACCGTAATGGGCGTGTTATTGAGACCGTCTCTTCCGTCGATAGCCAAGCAGCACATAACTTGATGCTCAGTATTGATGAGCGTATTCAATCCATTGTGTATCGTGAGCTAACGAAAGGTGTTCAAGAGAACAAAGCTGAGTCCGGTGTGGCAATCCTGGTGGATGTGAATACTGGGGAAATCTTAGCGATGGCAAACAGTCCATCCTATAACCCAAATAATCTCGCGGGTACGCCGATGGATTTCATGCGTAACCGCGCTATCACGGATATTTTTGAACCGGGTTCGACCGTGAAGCCACTCGTCGTGATGAGTGCGCTGAATAACAAGATAGTAAAAGAAAATACCGTATTAAATACCTATCCGTACCGCGTGAATGGTCATGAGATCAAAGACGTTGCGCGTTACGCAGAGTTATCAATTACCGGTATTTTACAGAAGTCGAGTAACGTTGGTGTTTCAAAATTAGCGTTAGCGATGCCTGCCACAGAGCTGGTGGACGTGTATAGCCGCTTTGGGTTTGGCAAGCCGACTAATCTGGGGTTAGTCGGGGAAAGTAGTGGCATCTTTCCAAGTAAAAAAACACGGTGGTCTGATTTAGAAAGGGCCACCTTTTCTTTTGGGTATGGGCAGATGGTGACGCCATTACAGCTTGCGCGTGCCTATGCAACGATCGGTAGTTTCGGGGTATATCGCCCGTTATCGATTACTAAAGTCGACCCGCCTGTTCCGGGGACGCGAGTGTTTCCTGAGCCAATAATGCGCACCGTTGTGCACATGATGGAAAGTGTTGCTCTGCCAGGTGGAGGGGGAACACGTGCCGCAATTAAAGGCTATCGTATTGCAATTAAAACAGGTACTGCCAAAAAAGTCGGACCTGAAGGGCGCTATATCAACGAATATATCGCTTATACCGCAGGGGTTGCTCCCGCAAGCAACCCGCGCTATGCCCTCGTTGTGTTAATCAACGATCCAAAAGCCGGTAAGTACTACGGAGGTGCAGTATCTGCACCTATCTTTGGTTCTATCATGGGCGGGGTTTTACGTCTCATGAACGTTGAGCCAGATGCATTGCAAACAGACGATAAAAGTGAAATCGTGAACAGTCAAAAAGAGGTTAAAAGTGGCAGATCGTAATCTTTGTGAACTCCTCGCCCCATTTGGTGTGAGTACAACAAATGTCTCTTTACGAGAGATGACGCTAGACAGTCGAAAGGCTGCCGCGGGCGATCTGTTCATTGCTGTAAAAGGCCATCAGTCAGATGGCAGACACTATATTCCTCAAGCTATCGCGCAAGGGGTTTCTGCAGTTATCGCAGAAGCACAAGGCGAAGCAGAAGAAGGCGAAATTCGCTTTATTCATGGTGTGCCTGTCATTTATCTTAACGACCTAAACAACCGTTTATCCGCATTAGCGGGTGAGTTCTACCATCAACCTTCATCCCAAATGAAATTAGTGGGTGTGACGGGTACTAACGGTAAGACCACCACCACGCAATTAATTGCCCAATGGGCAAAAGGATTAGGCGAAACATCAGCAGTGATGGGTACGGTAGGTAATGGGCTACTGGGGCAAGTTTCCCCAAGCGAGAACACCACGGGCTCCGCCGTTGATATCCAATTAGAACTGACTCAATTACTGAATAAAAAAGCAACGTTGACGGCGATGGAAGTTTCTTCCCATGGCTTGGTGCAAGG
Source organism: Providencia sp. PROV202 (assembly GCF_028479565.1). Lineage (NCBI taxonomy): Bacteria > Pseudomonadati > Pseudomonadota > Gammaproteobacteria > Enterobacterales > Morganellaceae > Providencia > Providencia sp. PROV202. Next base: position 90,871 of record NZ_JAMPNV010000009.1, read on the forward strand.
TCGTGTTGCTGCGCTGCAATTTGACGCGGCAGTATTCACTAACTTAAGCCGTGACCACCTTGACTACCATGGTGATATGGCAAATTACGAAGCTGCAAAATGGTTACTGTTCTCTACTCATCAAACTAAAACTCAAATTATTAATGCTGATGATGAAGTCGGGCTGAAGTGGTTGCAGCGCTTGCCGCAAGCTTGTGCCGTGACGATGGAAAATCGTATTCCGGCTAACTGGCAAGGCTCATGGTTAAAAGCTACTGACGTGGATTATCACGATAAAGGCGCAACCATCCATTTCACGTCAAGCTGGGGTGAAGGTTCATTTGAAAGCCCATTAATGGGGGCGTTTAACGTAAGCAACTTATTGCTGGCGATGGCGACGCTATTAATGATGGATTACCCATTAGAGCAGCTTTTAGCGACAACAGGTGCATTAATGCCAGTCTGTGGTCGTATGGAAGTGTTCAGCGTTGCAGGTAAGCCAACTGTGGTTGTGGATTATGCTCATACCCCTGACGCATTAGAAAAAGCGTTAGCGGCAGCGCGTTTACATTGTAAAGGCAAGCTGTGGTGCGTCTTTGGTTGTGGCGGTGATAGAGACAAAGGTAAGCGTCCTCTGATGGGCGCTTCTGCTGAGCAATATGCTGATAAAGTGGTGATCACCGATGATAACCCTCGCAGCGAAGATCCGCTGGATATTATCAACGACATCATGGCGGGTATTTTGGATTCTAGTCGTGTCTTCGCGATCCCTGGACGCCCCGAAGCCGTTACCAACACTATTTTACAAGCACAACCTGATGATGTGATTTTAGTGGCAGGTAAAGGTCATGAAGATTATCAAATCATTGGTTCTCGCCGTTTAGATTATTCAGACCGCTTGACCGTCGCAAGATTGTTGGGGGTGATGGCATGATCCCGATGACCTTAGCCCAACTGGCACAAATCACTCACGGTCGCATTGAACAAGCGAGCAATAACGAATTAGCGTTATTAAACGTGAGTACCGATAGCCGTAAAATCGACGCTAGCTGCCTATTTATTGCCTTAAAAGGCGAGCGTTTTGATGCTCATGACTTTGCCGATCAAGTCGTTGATGCTGGCGCGGCAGCACTGTTAGTTGACCACCAATTGGATGTGAACTGCCCACTGGTAATTGTTGAAGATACGCGTATTGCGATGGGGCAAATCGCAGCTTGGGTTCGCCAACAATCTAAAGCGAGAGTGGTCGGGTTGACTGGCTCTTCCGGCAAAACATCCGTGAAAGAGATGACAGCCTCGATTCTGGCGCAACGTGGTAAAACGTTATATACCGCAGGTAACTTGAATAATGATATTGGTGTTCCACTGACACTGTTCCGTTTAACAGATGAATACCAATTTGCTGTGATCGAAATGGGGGCCAATCACCCACATGAAATTGAATACACGACTAACATCGTTAAGCCAGAAACTGCGCTCGTGAATAACTTATTTGGTGCGCATCTTGCTGGTTTTGGTTCCCCTGAAGGTGTTGCTAAAGCCAAAGGTGAAATTTACCAAGGTCTGCCAGAAGAAGGCACGGCGATTGTGAATTTAGATAGCTACTCTGATAAGTGGAAATTTAATCCTCGTCAAACCGTTTGGTATTACTCACTGACTGAAAAAGCGGATTTCTATCCTTCAGATATTCAAATCAAACAGCTGACAACAGATTTCACACTACATACGCCGGTAGGGCAGGTTGAAATCACATTGCCATTACCGGGAGTGCATAACATTGCCAACGTTTTAGCGGCAAGTGCATTAGCCATCTCTGTGGGGGCAACCTTAGACGATATCAAACAAGGTATTGCCACCACGAAAGCGGTACCGGGGCGTTTATTTCCAGTGAGTTTAAGTGAGACGAAAGTCGTACTGGACGATACCTATAATGCCAATGATGGTTCGATGATTGCGGCGATTAATGTGCTGGCGAAAATGCCAGGCTATCGTATTTTCGTTGTCGGTGACATGGGTGAGCTTGGTGATTATGCCCACGAGTGTCATGAGCGAGTTGGTTTAGCCGCGAAACAAGCGGGGTTAGATAAAGTTCTCAGTGTTGGACAGTTAAGCGAAATTATTAGCCAATCTAGCGAACGCGGCGAGCATTTTACAGCGAAACAAGATTTATTAACCCGACTAATTCCGCTAGCACAGCAGAATGATGTTGTTTCTATTTTAGTTAAAGGTTCACGCAGCTCCGCGATGGAAGATGTCGTGAATGCATTGAAGGAGTGCTTCGAATGTTAGTCTGGTTAGCCGAATTATTGGTTCATAAATTTTCTGCTTTTAACGTCTTCTCCTATTTGACGTTCAGAGCCATTGTCGGTTTGCTGACTGCATTAATCATTGCTTTGTGGATGGGTCCACATCTCATTGCTTACCTACAAAAAATGCAGATTGGTCAAGTTGTCCGTAATGAAGGTCCTGAGTCTCACTTTAGTAAACGTGGTACGCCAACCATGGGCGGGATTTTGATCCTGTTTTCTATTTGTATGTCTGTGCTGCTATGGGCGCGTTTAGACAACCCTTATGTTTGGTGTGTACTGCTGGTGTTAGTGGGTTACGGTATTGTCGGATTTGTTGATGACTATCGCAAAGTGGTGAGAAAAGACACCCGTGGTTTGATTGCCCGCTGGAAATATTTCTGGCAGTCCGTGCTTGCATTAGTCGTTGCCTTTTCTATGTATGCCATTGGTAAAGACACGCCAGCGACTCAGCTGGTTGTTCCGTTCTTTAAAGATGTGATGCCGCAATTAGGCGTGCTGTACATTTTACTGGCTTACTTCGTTATCGTTGGAACCAGTAACGCTGTTAACTTAACGGACGGCTTAGATGGTTTAGCGATTATGCCAACAGTGTTTGTTGCTGCGGGCTTTGCTTTAGTGGCATGGGCAACGGGTAACGTTAACTTTGCTAACTACTTACACATTCCATTCTTACCGCATGCGGGGGAATTAGTGATTGTGTGTACGGCGATTGTTGGGGCAGGTTTAGGCTTCTTATGGTTCAACACCTACCCAGCGCAAGTATTTATGGGTGATGTTGGCTCTTTGGCATTAGGTGGAGCATTAGGAACTATCGCTGTTTTACTGCGTCAAGAATTCTTATTAGTCATCATGGGCGGTGTGTTTGTGGTTGAAACACTGTCGGTGATTTTACAAGTTGGCTCCTTCAAATTACGTGGCCAACGAATTTTCCGTATGGCACCAATTCACCATCACTATGAATTGAAAGGTTGGCCAGAACCACGCGTTATCGTGCGTTTCTGGATTATCTCTCTCATGTTAGTTCTGATTGGACTAGCAACATTGAAGGTGCGTTAAGATGATTGGTTCACAGGCTCAGCAATATCAGGGTAAAAACGTCGTGATTATTGGCCTAGGTTTAACTGGGCTTTCCTGCGTTGACTTTTTCCTTGCTCGTGGGGTTGTTCCTCGCGTGATGGATACCCGCGCTGTGCCACCTGGAGTTGATAAACTTCCTGAGAATGTTGCTTGCCATAGTGGCAGCTTAAATAATGAATGGCTGCAACAAGCCGATTTGATTGTTGCCAGCCCAGGCGTCGCGTTGGCAACACCGCAGTTACAGGAAGCAGCCAGCAACGGTATTGAGATTGTGGGTGATATTGAGCTGTTCTGCCGTGAGGCGGATGCGCCAATCGTCGCAATCACAGGTTCTAATGGTAAAAGCACGGTGACTTCCCTTGTGGGGGAAATGGCGAAAGCGGCGGGCATTTCCGTCGGTGTGGGCGGGAATATCGGTATTCCTGCACTTTCTTTGCTCAATCAAGGGCATAGTCTGTTTGTGCTGGAACTGTCTAGTTTCCAATTAGAAACCACGTCTAGCCTACGTGCAGCGGCTGCAACCGTGTTGAATGTGACTGAAGATCATATGGATCGCTATCCATTGGGGCTTGAGCAATATCGTGCAGCAAAATTACGTATTTATGATAATGCACAATACTGCATTGTGAACGCGCAAGATCCGCTAACACTTCCACATGACCAGAGCGCTAGCCAATACACTAGTTTTGGTTTAAATAACGGTGATTACTACTTTGATACGCAAAAACGTGTCTTAGTCGCTCAAGGTGAAGTGGTGTTGGATGTGGCACAAATGCATCTGACTGGGCAGCATAACTATATGAATGCACTGGCTGCACTAGCCTTAGCTGATTCTGTGGCAATCCCCCGTGAAGCTAGCCTTAAAGTCTTAAAAGAGTATGCCGGTTTAGTGCATCGCTTCCAGTTGGTCTTTTTCAATCGCGGTGTGCGTTGGATCAATGACTCAAAAGCAACCAATGTGGGCAGTACAGAAGCTGCACTTAATGGTTTGCATGTGGATGGCTATATTTACTTATTGCTGGGTGGTGACGGCAAGTCAGCTGATTTTTCTCCGCTCAAAGAATATATTTCGGCAGATAACTACCGTTTGTACTGCTTTGGTCGTGACGGTCAGCAATTAGCGGAACTCGCACCAGAAAAATCCGTACTGACAGATACGATGGAGCAGAGTATGCGCCAAATTGCGCCGTTGTTAAAATCTGGCGACATGGTGCTGTTATCTCCAGCATGTGCCAGCTTAGATCAGTTCAAAAGTTTTGAGCAGCGGGGTGATGTTTTTGCTCAACTCGCTAAGGAGTTAGGTTAATGACCATACCGGGTGCCTTGCGTTTAAAAAACTGGATCATCGGTGAAAAGAATGGCGTGATTTCAGGCTCGACGCTCTACGACCGTACATTGGTTTGGTTAGCATTCGGTTTGGCGGCAATCGGTTTCATTATGGTAACTTCCGCATCGATGCCAGTCGGACAGCGATTAACGGATGACCCATTCTATTTTGCTAAACGTGACGTGGTGTATTTGGTCGTTGCATTTCTTCTGGTTTTAGGCGTCATGCGGGTCTCGATGGCCACATGGGAAAAATACAGTTTTATTTTGCTGATGGGCGCATTGGGCATGCTGGCAGTGGTGTTGGTTGCCGGTAGTTCCGTCAATGGGGCATCGCGCTGGATTGATATCGGTATTGTAAAAATTCAGCCCGCAGAAATTTCGAAGTTCGCGCTGTTTTGTTACGTTTCCAGCTATTTAGTTCGTAAGTCAGATGAAGTACGCACCAAGTTTTTCGGCTTCGTAAAACCGATGTGTATTTTGATCATGATGGCGTTATTGCTGCTATTACAGCCAGACTTGGGAACGGTAGTTGTACTGGTTGTAACTACGTTAGGGTTGCTGTTTTTAGCTGGTGCGCGCTTAGCACCGTTTATTATCGGTATCGCGGCTTGTGGTGTAGGCGTACTGGCTTTGATTATCTTTGAACCGTATCGTTTGCGCCGTGTGACATCCTTCTTAAATCCGTGGGATGACCCGTTTGGTAGCGGTTATCAGTTAACGCAATCTTTGATGGCATTTGGTCGAGGAGAGCTTTTCGGACAAGGTCTGGGTAACTCGGTACAGAAATTAGAATATTTACCGGAAGCACACACTGACTTTATTTTCTCCGTACTAGCTGAAGAGTTGGGGTATGTGGGTGTGGTTCTGGTGTTACTGATGGTATTCATGTTGGCATTTAGAGCGATGATGGTAGGGCGTAGAGCACTACTGACCAACCAATTATTTGGTGGGTATCTCGCATGTGCCATCGGTATTTGGTTTACCTTCCAAGCATTGGTTAACGTGGGCGCAGCGGCAGGCATGTTGCCAACCAAAGGTTTAACACTCCCGTTAATCAGTTACGGGGGATCGAGTTTATTAGTGATGTCAGCGGCGATCGCTGTGCTACTTAGAATTGATTATGAAACACGACTTGAGAAAGCTCAGGCGTTTGTAAGGAGTTCCAAATGAGTCAGGCAAAAAAATTACTCGTTATGGCAGGCGGAACTGGGGGACACGTTTTTCCCGGCTTAGCTGTGGCGCATTATTTGCAGGCTCAAGGTTGGGAAATTCGCTGGTTAGGCACCGCGGATCGCATGGAAGCCACCTTAGTACCGAAACACGGTATTGATATTGAGTTTATTCAGATCTCGGGTTTAAGAGGTAAAGGTATTGGTGCATTAATTGGTGCACCTTGGCGTATCTATAAAGCCATTCGCCAAGCGAAAACCATTATTCAGCGCTATCAACCCGATGCTGTGCTCGGTATGGGCGGTTATGTGTCTGGTCCCGGCGGGATAGCAGCTTGGCAATGTGGCGTTCCTGTTGTTCTCCATGAACAAAATGGTATCGCGGGATTAACCAATAAATGGTTATCAAAAATTGCAAAACGTGTTTTACAAGCTTTCCCTGGCGCATTCCCTAATGCACCCGTTGTAGGTAACCCAGTGCGTGAAGATGTATTGGCATTGCCGGCACCGCAAGAGCGCTTAGCAGGGCGTGAAGGTGCAATACGCGTATTAGTTGTAGGTGGTAGCCAAGGGGCGCGAATTTTAAATCAAGTTATGCCTGCAGTTGCTGGAAATGTGAGCAAACAGTTAAATATCTGGCATCAGGCTGGAAAAGGCAGTAAGGAATCGACAGAAGCACTGTATAATGATTGTTTGCAAAATTCAGGCAATTCTGAGTTTAAAGTGACTGAATTTATTGATGATATGGCGCAAGCTTACGCATGGGCTGATATTGTGGTTTGTCGTTCAGGTGCATTAACTGTCAGTGAGATAGCCGCGGCAGGTTTACCCGCGATTTTTGTTCCTTTCCAGCATAAAGACCGCCAACAGTATTGGAATGCACTGCCTTTAGAACAAGCAGGGGCTGCGAAGATTATTGAGCAACCGCAGTTTACACCTGAAGCCGTTGTTGAGTTACTCAACAAGTGGGATAGAACCGAATTATTGTCGATGGCAGAAAAAGCCTATAGCTGTGCCATCACGGATGCAACCGAACGTGTTGCGGCGGTTATTTGCGATGTTGCGAAATAGCCTGACCATACAAAATAGAATGTAGACAGAATTTATAGAGAAGCGAAATACAGTGAATACACAACAGTTAGCGAAATTAAGAACATCGGTGCCAGAAATGCGTAGAGTACGGCACATTCATTTTGTCGGCATCGGTGGTGCTGGCATGGGTGGTATCGCTGAAGTGTTGGCTAACGAAGGTTATGAAATTAGTGGTTCAGATTTAGCACCTAATGCGGTGACTCAGCAGCTCACTGAATTGGGCGCCACTATCTATTTTAATCATCGCCCTGAAAACGTTGAAAATGCGAGTGTGGTGGTAGTTTCTACGGCTATTTCTGCAGAGAACCCTGAAATTCAAGCTGCGAAAGAGCTGCGTATCCCCGTTATTCGCCGTGCTGAAATGCTGGCTGAATTAATGCGCTATCGTCATGGTATCGCAGTGGCGGGAACTCACGGTAAAACAACGACAACGGCAATGATTTCTGGGATCTACGCGCAAGCGGGATTAGACCCAACATTTGTGAATGGCGGATTAGTGAAATCAGCGGGAACTCATGCACGATTAGGTAGTAGCCGTTACTTGATCGCTGAAGCGGATGAAAGTGATGCGTCATTCTTGCATTTACAGCCACTGGTTGCGGTTGTGACGAACATTGAAGCGGACCACATGGATACCTATCAGGGTAATTTTGAAAACCTGACAGATACCTTCATCAACTTCCTGCATAACTTGCCATTCTATGGCCGTGCAGTGATGTGCATTGATGACCCGGTGATCCGTTCATTATTACCAAAAATCGGTCGTTACATTACCACTTACGGCTTTAGTGACGATGCGGATGTTCGTATCACCAAGTACGAGCAAAAAGGGAACCAAGGCTTTTTCACGATTGCTCGTGAAGGAATGCCAGAGTTGACCGTCGTGCTGAATGCACCTGGTCGCCACAATGCGCTTAATGCAACGGCGGCTGTTGCTGTGGCAACTGAAGAAGGCATCGACGATTTACACATTCTGTCTGCACTAGTGGAATTCCAAGGGACAGGTCGTCGTTTCGATTTCTTAGGTAACTATGCGCTGCGTAATGTGAATGGTAAAGAAGGTGAAGTGATGCTGGTGGATGACTATGGTCACCATCCAACAGAAGTGGATGCCACCATTAAAGCTGCTCGCGCAGGCTGGCCAGATAAACGTATCGTTATGGTTTTCCAGCCTCATCGTTATACACGTACTCGTGACTTATACGATGATTTTGCAAACGTGCTGGGGCAGGTAGATGTCTTGCTCATGCTAGAAGTTTATTCCGCGGGTGAGAAGCCAGTTCCGGGGGCTGATAGTCGCTCATTGTGCCGTACAATCCGCAGTCGTGGGCAGGTTGACCCTATTTTTGTGGCAGAACCTGAACAAGTTTCACATATGCTGGCACAAGTTCTTGATGATAACGACTTAATTTTAGTTCAAGGCGCAGGAAATATTGGTAAAATAGCCAAAAACCTAGCAGAAACGAAATTACAGCCACCGATGGTTGAGGAATAAGCATGACAGAAAAAATCGCGGTTCTATTTGGCGGCACATCTGCTGAACGTGAAGTGTCACTTCAGTCTGGCAATGCTGTATTGGCGGGATTACGCCAAGCGGGCGTTGATGCACATCCAATTGATACCCAAGATTTTCCTGTTGTGACATTAAAAGAAGCTGGTTTTGATAAAGCGTTTATCGCCTTACATGGTCGTGGCGGGGAAGACGGCACGATCCAAGGTATGCTTGAGTTTCTGGGGCTTCCATACACAGGCAGTGGCGTAATGGCATCTGCACTGAGTATGGATAAACTGCGCACCAAACAACTTTGGCAAGGCGCTGGATTAAGTGTTTCTCCATATATTTCACTTAACAAGCAGAAATATACTAATATTAAAAAAGAGCAGTTAGCTCAGCAAGTTAAGCACTTAGGACTGCCACTTATCGTTAAACCGAGTTTGGAAGGTTCCAGTGTTGGAATGAGCAAAGTTGACTCTCTGGATGCACTGCCAGAAGCCATTGAGCTTGCTTTCCAGTTTGACGATACGTTATTGATTGAAAAGTGGTTAAGTGGCCCTGAGTATACGGTCGCGGTATTGGGGGACGAGGTTCTACCTTCGATTCGTATTCAGCCACCGGGTATTTTTTATGACTATGAAGCGAAGTATTTGTCCGATGAGACTCAATATTTCTGCCCAAGTGGTTTAACACGCGACCTCGAAGCGAAACTGGCAGATATCGCAATGCAAGCTTATCAAGCGGTAGGCTGTCGTGGCTGGGGACGGGTTGATGTGATGCAAGATAGTGATGGGGAATTCTATTTACTCGAAGTGAATACTTCGCCGGGAATGACCAGTCACAGTTTAGTTCCAATGGCTGCGCGTCAAGCCGGTTTGGATTTTTCGCAGTTAGTGGTACGTATTTTGGAATTGGCTAGTTGATATGTCACAGGCAGCGTTAAACGTAAGGCATCACAATCAGAATAGCGGTCAAGATGAAGATCCGCGCTCAAGACCAAGTAATGGGGCTTTTCTGGGCGGATTGATTTTCTTCCTGATGGTCGTCGGCACCATTGTGTGGAGCGGCTGGACTGTGATGAACTGGATGAAGGATGCCGATAGGCTGCCAATGTCCAAACTGATATTAACGGGAGAGCGCAATTACACCACCAATGACGATGTGCGAAAGGCAATTTTGTCATTAGGTCAGCCGGGAACCTTTATGACGGTGGATGTGAATGCGATTCAAAACCAAATCAGTATGATGCCATGGATACGCCAAGTTACAGTGCGTAAACAGTGGCCGGATGAATTAAAAATCCATATTGCGGAGTACAAACCCTACGCAAGATGGAATGACCAAAACATGGTCGACCAAGAAGGGCGTGTGTTTACCCTTCCACCAAGTCAAAATGGGAAAGGCGATTATGTGATGCTGTATGGTCCGCAAGGAAGCCAAACAGAGGTTTTGAAAGAATTTGCTGTGCTAAGTGGTATTTTGGCGAAAAATAACTTGAAACTAAAATCCGTTTCTATGACAGCGCGCCATGCATGGCAGATTATTTTAGATAATGATGTAAGAGTCGAACTTGGGAAAAAAGATGTGTTAGAGCGGTTAAACCGTTTTCTCGAGCTTTATCCACTTTTACAGCAAACGACTGATAAACGCGTCGACTATGTTGATTTGCGTTATACCAGTGGGGCAGCGGTGGGGTGGGCTCCTCTATTAGTTGACGCACCGCAAGGCTTCCAATAAGACAAATTGCTAATAACTCAAATTAGGCAGATAGGCAGAAGCAAATGATTAAAGCGACGGACAGAAAATTAGTGGTAGGCCTTGAAATTGGAACTTCCAAGGTGTCAGCCCTTGTAGGAGAAATTCTGCCCGATGGTATGGTTAATATTATTGGGGTGGGAAGCTGTCCATCTCGCGGAATGGACAAAGGTGGCGTTAACGATCTTGAGTCGGTTGTTAAATGCGTCCAAAGAGCGATTGACCAAGCTGAATTAATGGCAGATTGCCAAATTTCTTCTGTTTACCTTGCATTATCAGGTAAACATGTGAGCTGCCAAAATGAGATTGGTATGGTGCCAATCTCAGAAGAAGAAGTGACACAAGAAGACGTGGACAGCGTCGTTCACACGGCGAAATCTGTCCGAGTTAAAGACGAACACCGAATTTTGCATGTTATCCCGCAAGAATTCGCGATTGACTACCAAGAAGGCATTAAAAATCCAGTCGGTCTTTCTGGTGTTCGTATGCAAGCTAAAGTTCATCTGATCACTTGCCATAACGATATGGCGAAGAACATTGTGAAAGCCGTTGAGCGTTGTGGGTTAAAAGTAGACCAGCTTATTTTTGCTGGCCTTGCCGCAAGCTACAGTGTGTTAACTGAAGATGAGCGCGAATTAGGTGTCTGTGTTGTTGATGTCGGTGGCGGCACAATGGACATGGCGGTTTATACGGGTGGTGCTTTGCGTCATACCAAAGTGATCCCATACGCAGGTAATGTGGTGACAAGTGATATCGCTTACGCATTTGGTACGCCGCCAACAGACGCAGAAGCAATTAAAGTGCGTCACGGGTGTGCAGTCGGTTCGATTGTGAGTAAAGATGAAACGGTGGAAGTGCCGAGTGTTGGCGGTCGTCCACCAAGAAGTTTACAGCGTCAAACCTTAGCGGAAGTGATTGAGCCACGGTATACTGAGCTGTTAAATTTAGTGAATGAAGAAATTTTAAATTTACAGGAACAGTTACGCCAGCAAGGTGTCAAACACCACTTAGCGGCAGGGATAGTTTTGACCGGTGGGGCAGCACAGATTGACGGGTTAGTTGAATGCGCTCAAAAAGTGTTCCATACACAGGTCAGAATCGGTACCCCACTTAATATAACAGGATTAACGGATTATGCTCAGGAGCCATACTACTCCACAGCAGTAGGGCTTCTGCATTACGGTAAAGAAAGCCACCTTGGCGATGATACCGAGACGGAAAAACGTGCTTCAGTTAGCGGGTGGTTTAGTAAGCTCACCAGCTGGCTGAGAAAAGAATTTTAATTTTTATTTAGAAGCATATTATTAGCTTCAATAGTAAGCACAAAACGGAGAGACATTATGTTTGAACCAATGGAGCTAACCAACGATGCGGTGATTAAAGTCATCGGCGTTGGCGGCGGCGGCGGAAATGCCGTTGAACACATGGTACGCGAGCGCATTGAGGGTGTTGAATTCTTTGCAGTCAACACCGATGCACAAGCCCTGCGTAAAACCGCAGTCGGACAAACCATTCAGATCGGTACAGGTATTACTAAAGGTCTGGGTGCGGGTGCAAACCCAGAAGTTGGCCGTAATGCGGCGGAAGAAGACCGTGAAGCACTGCGCAATGCTCTTGATGGCGCAGATATGGTGTTCATCGCTGCAGGTATGGGCGGTGGCACGGGTACTGGTGCAGCGCCAGTCGTTGCTGAAGTTGCTAAAGAATTAGGTATCCTAACCGTTGCTGTCGTGACTAAGCCATTCAATTTCGAAGGCAAAAAACGTATGGCATTCGCGGAAGCGGGTATCACTGAGCTGTCTAAGCACGTTGACTCGCTGATCACTATTCCTAACGACAAGTTACTGAAAGTACTTGGTCGTGGTATCTCTTTACTGGATGCTTTTGGTGCGGCTAACGACGTATTAAAAGGTGCAGTTCAAGGTATCGCTGAGCTGATCACTCGCCCAGGTTTAATGAACGTGGACTTTGCTGACGTACGTACCGTGATGTCAGAAATGGGCTACGCGATGATGGGTTCTGGTGTGGCTCGTGGCGAAGATAGAGCGGAAGAAGCTGCTGAAATGGCAATTTCTAGCCCACTTCTGGAAGATATCGACCTGTCTGGCGCGCGTGGTGTTCTGGTTAACATCACTGCTGGTTTTGACCTGCGCTTGGATGAGTTTGAAACAGTGGGTAATACCATTCGTGCATTCGCATCGGATAATGCGACTGTCGTAATCGGTACCTCTTTAGACCCTGAAATGCATGAAGAATTGCGCGTGACTGTTGTTGCTACAGGTATTGGTATGGACAAACGTCCAGAAATTACTTTAGTCAGCAATAAAATGTCTCAGCAAGCTTCTATGGAGCAACGCTATCAGCAAATGCAAAATAGTATGTCTTCATTAAATGATGAAAAACCAGCTGCAAAAGCCGTTAACGACCAAAATACACAAGTAAATAAAGAGCCGGATTACTTAGATATCCCAGCTTTCTTGCGTAAACAGGCCGATTAATTTTTAATTAGATTGGTTTTTCCGCTTTTTGTGCTAAAATTTTCTACTGGTTATCAATTAAGATAGCCAGTAGGACTTATAACATTGCGAGAAAATACGATGATCAAACAACGGACACTTAAACGTATTATTAAAGCGACTGGTGTTGGTTTACATACCGGCAAGAAAGTTACGCTTACTTTACGTCCGGCACCGGCCAATACCGGGGTCATCTACCGTCGTACTGACCTTAATCCACCGGTAGATTTTCCGGCAGATGCGAAATCAGTTCGCGATACTATGTTATGTACTTGCTTAGTCAACGAAGATAACGTACGTATTTCGACGGTTGAACATTTGAATGCTGCTTTAGCAGGATTAGGCATCGATAACATTGTTATTGAAGTCAATGCGCCTGAAATCCCGATTATGGATGGCAGTGCTGCACCGTTTGTTTTCTTACTGCTAGATGGCGGTATTGAAGAATTAAATTGTGCGAAGAAATTCTTACGCATTAAAGAAACTGTACGTGTTGAAGATGGTGATAAGTGGGCAGAAATGTCCCCATACAATGGCTTTAGCCTTGATTTCACTATTGATTTCCAACACCCTGCGATTGATAGCAGCACGCAACGCTATGCAATGGATTTCTCTGCAGAATCTTTTGTAAACCAAATTAGCCGCGCGCGTACTTTCGGTTTCATGCGTGACATTGAATATCTGCAATCGAAAGGCCTATGCTTAGGCGGTAGTTTTGACTGTGCTATCGTCGTTGATGACTATAAAGTGCTCAACGAAGATGGTTTACGCTTTGAAGATGAATTCGTTCGTCACAAAATGCTCGATGCAATTGGTGACTTATTCATGTGTGGACATAACATTATTGGTGCATTCACTGCATTCAAGTCTGGTCACGCATTGAATAACAAATTGCTGCAAGCGGTTCTGGCTAAAGAGTCTGCTTGGGATCTGGTCACCTTTGAAGACGAAGCTGAATTACCTCTGGCATTCAAAGCGCCTTCGACTGTATTCGCATAATAGTTTCTATTATGCGGCTATCTCCTGCCTGCCAGGGTTAGCCTTTTCTGTTGGTTGCATTAGTACTCTCTCCGGCTAATGCAGCCAGCCGCTCAAACTTCTCTTTTAATCCCTTCGGACTCTTTTTCGCTAATCTTAATAACTGCTCTGCGGTCTGCGTACTAATCTGTCTTTGATTACGATTTTCTTTTTGACTCACTGATTGCTTATTCAATGAGCTATTTTGCTTAGATTTTCGTATAAGATCGGGGTTGATTCTGATGTCGATGGAAGATAAAGATGGTAGAATAGACGACCTTAATGCAGAAGTAAGATTCATTTTCTCGTAATTAAGGCGGGTCATCCAACTGGCATTAGCCACTTCGATAACCATAATGTTATTACGGTAGTTTGCCACTCGACACATGGGTTTAATTTCTGCTGGCAGCAAACTTTTTACAACACGATTCAATTTTAGAATAGCTTTTGCATTTCGCTGAATAGTTTGTAAAGTGTTTGATGTTTTCGCCAGAGACTCTTCGAGAACATCGAAAAGTGCTTGTGGATGACTATCTCTCATTGTGAACTCTCATTTTACGCGATTGCTAAAGATGTCAGAACATAATTGGGAATCATACTTTAATCTATAAATTATATAAGAGTTTGATGGGCATTTTAAATTTTTGGCGGCATTTAGGTAGACGATACTTTTGGTCCCACCTGTTATTAGGTGTTGTGGCTACGGGTGTTGGCTTGCCTACAATTTTAAATGCCTTATCAGAATCTCAGCAAACTCAAGTTAATTCTGCGCCAGCGAATCGACAAAGCCAAGCTGTAAATGCTTTCGATAACTTATTTGCACAGCAGAACTCCCAACGCTCTTCATCCTCGTCTTCTTACTCAGTCAATTACTGGCAGCAACATGCGGTACGTAATGTTATTCGCCAACTGACTTTTGCCTTTTCAGCAACTGAAGATGAAGATACCGACAAAAGTAAGCTACAAAAAGAGGCGCTATTTGCCCCTCAATTAATGTTAGATACGCTGTACGCGATGTTGGCGCAGCGATCTTTACAATGGGATGTGGCAACGACTCAAGCTAGCGAACATATCTACCCTCTCTTTACTGTTTATCAGCCCGCGATTTGGGTTGCTCAGGTACATGGCATTCGGGCTGGACCCTTTTTCGCCTAAATCCATTTAACGATGTAAAGCCTGCCATTGGGACGCTTTTCATCGTGTCAAAAATCACCGATTCAAATAATTAATTGATTTACCTGAGAAAAAATATGTTAACTAAACTATTAACCAAAGTATTTGGTAGCCGTAATGACCGTACTCTGCGCCGTCTGCGTAAAGAAGTGGAAAAAATTAACCAGCTAGAGCCGGAGTTTGAGAAATTATCGGATGACGAGCTGAAAGCCAAAACCGCAGAATTTCGTGAGCGTTTAAAGCAAGGCGAAAGCATTGAAAATATGATCCCTGAAGCGTTTGCGACAGTGCGTGAAGCAAGTAAACGTGTATTCGGTATGCGTCATTTCGACGTTCAGTTAATCGGTGGTATGGTTCTGAACGAACGTTGCATCGCAGAAATGCGTACAGGTGAAGGTAAAACACTGACTGCAACGCTGCCAGCATACATTAACGCATTATCAGGCAAAGGGGTTCACGTTGTTACCGTGAACGACTACCTAGCAAAACGAGATGCGGAAAATAACCGCCCATTATTCGAGTTTTTAGGCTTAACCGTGGGTATTAACTTATCGGGTATGGCTCCACCTGCAAAGCGTCAAGCTTATGCGGAAGACATTACTTACGGTACTAACAACGAATTTGGTTTTGACTATTTACGTGACAACATGGCATTTAGCCCAGAAGATCGCGTTCAACGTAAACTGCATTACGCATTAGTGGATGAGGTGGACTCTATCCTTATCGATGAAGCGCGTACGCCACTGATCATTTCAGGCCCAGCAGAAGATAGCTCGGATCTGTACATCAAAGTGGACAAACTGATCCCGAAACTTGTTCGCCAAGAAAAAGAAGACTCAGACACTTTCCAAGGTGAAGGTCACTTCTCAGTTGATGAAAAATCTCGCCAGGTAACAATTACAGAGCGCGGTCTGGTTCTGGTTGAAGAATTACTGGCAAAAGCTGGTTTAATGGATGAAGGCGAGTCGCTTTATTCACCATCAAACATTATGCTGATGCACCACGTCATGGCAGGTTTACGTGCACATGCACTGTTTACTCGTGATGTTGACTATATTGTTAAAGATAACCAAGTCATTATTGTCGACGAACATACTGGTCGTACAATGGAAGGGCGTCGTTGGTCTGATGGTCTGCACCAAGCTGTTGAAGCAAAAGAAGGTGTTGAAATTCATAATGAAAACCAAACATTGGCATCTATCACTTTCCAGAACTATTTCCGCTTATACGAAAAATTAGCGGGTATGACGGGTACAGCAGATACCGAAGCATTCGAATTTAGCTCTATCTATAAACTGGATACGATTGTTATCCCAACTAACCGTCCAATGGTTCGTAAGGATATGCCTGATTTAGTCTATATGACTGAAGCAGACAAATTTGAAGCAATTATTGAAGATATTCGTGATAAAACGTCCAAAGGTCAGCCAGTTCTGGTCGGTACCATTTCGATTGAAAAATCTGAATTAATTTCTCATGCGCTGACTAAAGCAAAAATTGCTCATAACGTATTGAATGCGAAATTTCACGCAATGGAAGCTGATATTATTGCTAACGCGGGGCAAAAAAGCGCTGTAACCATCGCAACTAACATGGCGGGTCGTGGTACCGATATCATGTTAGGGGGAAGCTGGCAGTCAGAAGTGGCTGCGCTAGAGAACCCAACGCAAGAACAAATTGATGAAATCAAAGCGAACTGGAAAATCCGTCACGATGAAGTGTTAGCGGCTGGCGGTTTACATATCATCGGTACAGAGCGCCATGAATCTCGCCGTATCGATAACCAGTTACGTGGTCGTGCGGGACGTCAAGGTGATGCTGGTTCATCACGTTTCTATCTGTCTATGGAAGATGCTTTAATGCGTATCTTCGCATCAGACCGTGTTACGGGCATGATGAAAAAACTGGGTATGAAACCGGGCGAAGCTATTGAACATCCATGGGTCACTAAAGCAATTGCTAACGCACAGCGTAAAGTTGAAAGCCGTAACTTTGATATTCGTAAACAATTACTTGAATATGATGATGTGGCAAGTGACCAACGTCGCGCTATCTATACTCAGCGTAATGAACTGCTGGATGGCGGCGATATTAAAGAAACCGTAGACAGCATTCGTGAAGATGTCTTTACCACTATTATTGATGCATATATTCCGCCTCAATCACTGGAAGAAATGTGGGACATTGATGGTCTGCAAAAACGTTTAGTGAACGATTTTGACCTCGACTTACCAATTCAAGAGTGGTTAGACAAAGAGCCTGAACTTCACGAAGAAACTTTGCGCGAACGTATCATGGAAAAAGCGATTGAAATTTACCAACGTAAAGAAGAGATCGTTAGCTCTGAAGCAATGCGTAATTTCGAAAAAGGCGTTATGTTGCAAACGCTGGATACATTATGGAAAGAGCATTTAGCTTCCATGGACTATTTACGTCAAGGTATCCATTTACGTGGCTATGCGCAAAAAGATCCAAAACAAGAATACAAACGTGAGTCCTTCAGTATGTTTGCCAATATGTTGGAAGCATTGAAATATGAAGTGATCAGTACCTTGTCAAAAGTACAAGTACGTTTACCGGAAGAAGTTGAAGCATTAGAGCAGCAACGTCGTGAAGAAGCTGAACGTTTGGCGAAGAAACAGCATTTAAGCCATGAGGCTGAAGCTGAATCGCTAATGACAGAAGCAGAAGCGAAGATTGCAACCCAAGGTAATAAAATTGGTCGTAATGATCCATGCCCTTGTGGTTCTGGTAAAAAATACAAGCAGTGCCATGGCCGCTTAAATTAATTTAGAATTCAGTAAATAATCAATAAAGGCGGGGAAACCCGCCTTTTTAGTGAAGAAATTATGGAAAAAAAACATCTGCATATTGCCGCTGGGATCATTCGTAATGCTCAGCAACATATTTTTATTACTCAGCGACCAGAAGGTACTCACATGGCTGGGTTTTGGGAATTTCCTGGTGGGAAGCTAGAAAAGGGGGAAGACCCGAAGGGCGCACTGATCCGTGAATTGGAAGAAGAAGTGGGTATTGCGGTGACTGACTGCGATCTATACCATCAAGTTGATCATGAATTTGACGATAGATTTATTACGCTCTATTTCTTTATGGTTTCAGGCTGGAAAAATGACCCTTATGGTAAAGAAGGGCAAAAATCACGTTGGATTGAGCAGCAAAGCTTAATTGCTGAAGAGTTTCCACCTGCTAATCGCGTAATTGTTGATATGCTGATTAAGGGCACATAACAACCAGTCGTCTGTAATGAAGAATGAAAATAGCCTAATGCAGAGATTTGGCTATTTTCATTATCAACACAGATAAAGTGGAATTAATGCTCAGGTGCTTCACTCCAATTATCGCTATCGGAAATATCACCTTGGCTTTCAATGCGTTTTTCTTCGGCGGCCCACTCGCCTAGATCAATCAATTGACATCTCTTACTGCAAAATGGACGAAAAGGGCTGGATTCATTCCAAGTCACGACTTTTTGGCAAGTCGGACAATTGACTTCAATAATTTCATTCATACATCGACTCTCAAACTAACAACAGGCTAACTGAAAATGAATTACGTCTGGGAGTATACCATTCTCACTATCGATATGAAGAAAACGTAAGGCAAAACGCGTTTTATGTCCTGAAATTTGAGGGTATATCAAATGCTCTGGTGATAATTTAATACGCAAAAGCTCTTTTCCTTCGACATTACCTTGGAAAAAACCATTGTGAGATTCGGCAGGTTCAAAACTGCCATTCTGGCGGATGAGTAATAACGCGGTTTTTAAGGCATCTTGTAGAGGGTCTAAACTATTTAGCCAGCTTTTTATTTCATTATCTCTATCTGATTGAGGGATATTTAACCACAGTTGAAGGGTGGGTAAATCAAAGTTACAGCATCCACCGGGAATACTGAGACGTTGGCGAACCATGCTAATAATTTTATCATTGCGTAGTTGATGGCCAAATCGAGGTGCAGACATTAAACTGCTTATTTTGGGTGTTAGGTCATTTAAAAGAGAGGTGATTAATGTTTTATCAACATTTGGAGCATCAGCCCAACTGAGTAGCCTACTTTTTTGTCTTTCGAGTTCTTTGATAAGGTCTGAGCGAACTTCACCTCTATCCAATATTTCAATCAGTTCAGAAACAGAGCGGAAAAAGGCGATTCCAGAGGAGTAGGAGGTTATATGGCTCTGTTCATAGATTTGCATTAATAATGTTTCAAGCCGCAGCCAAGAACGAATTTTTTCATTCATTGGATATTCATAAGTAACCAAAGTTGTTTCGATTTTTTCGCTCATGCTCATTCCTATTCTTTTTGTGCTGCAAGTGCTAGGTATTGCTTGTGTAGTTCTGCAACTTTATTTGGTAGCTCAGTATCATCTGTATGATTAGTGATGATATCGTCAGCATATGACAACCTTTCTTCTCGAGATACTTGGGCATTTAATATATTAATAACATGCTCTAGGCTGGTGTCATCGCGTCTAATCGTTCTTTCTATTTGTTCTTCTCTTGTTACATCAACGACAAGAACACGATCTGCTAAATGCGAAATTTTATTTTCAATAAGCAGGGGGATTACCCATAAAACATAAGGATAGTTAGCCTGCTGAAGTTGTGTCTGCGTTTCTTGTTGTATCAAAGGATGAAGCAGCGCATTTAGCCACGCTTTTTTCTTAGGCTCGGAAAAAACAACTGTCCGTAAGAAACCTCTATTTAAAGTGCCATCATGGTTTAACACATCTTGACCAAAGTGCTGTTGAATGCTGATCAATGCAGGGGTATTAGGTTCAACAACTTGGCGGGCGATGACATCAGCATCAACAAGTGGCACCCCTAGTTTAGCAAATTCGTTGGCAACGGTTGTTTTACCACTTCCTATCCCCCCAGTGAGGGCAACGATATAAGACATAAATGATTCATTAGTTTACGGGAAATAAGTCAGGTTACACTGAAAGTTTTAATTTGTCTGTATACAATTGAGTCAAGTTATCATGTTATGGATATATGTGTGATTTCAATCTATTTTTACTCTCTAAATTGAACTGTTTTCTTTATGTAATAAGCTACATTCCAGAAATGACTGAGCCTAATTTAAATATTGGTAAATACATAGCAAACATTATTAGGCAGATAATGATAGCTATAAATAAGAGTAATATAGGTTCAAGGCTCTTAAGATGATGCTCTGTAATAGTCTTATATTGCCTTGAATAATACTTAAATAAATATACTGCAAAATATTCTAGCTTGCCAGATTCTTCCGCCAAGGAAATTAACTGAAATACTAGTTTTGGAAAGAGCTGAGTATTTTTCATTGCATCAGATAATGAAGCGCCTCTAAGAACGGAGTGATAAATTTCATGACATTCTTCCTTGTATTTATGATGCACTATCGTTTTAGTTGAGCAATCAAGGCATTCCATGAGAGGTAATCCTGATTTTAATGTGGAAGATAATGTTAAAAAGTAGATGTTCAAATTTTTGGCTCTGATGATGTTATTGATATAAGGAAGATATTGCATTAAATGGCTCAGTTTTCTGGATACATATGACCTATATTTAACAAAT
Source organism: Providencia sp. PROV202 (assembly GCF_028479565.1). Lineage (NCBI taxonomy): Bacteria > Pseudomonadati > Pseudomonadota > Gammaproteobacteria > Enterobacterales > Morganellaceae > Providencia > Providencia sp. PROV202. Next base: position 111,358 of record NZ_JAMPNV010000009.1, read on the forward strand.
AAGAATATAGTTGTGAACAGTGTTAATAGTATCCATTGAAAATTCTCAATCAGAGTATCCGATATGATAATAACTACCTTTGTTATAGATGGTAATTCCTGTTGAAAGCTTTCGTAAATGTCAACAAACTGCGGAATGACAAAAACCAGCATAATGATAAGTAATAGGCTAGAGAACCCTACGAGGGTAACTGGGTAACGCAAGGATTTTTTTATTAAGATTGATGTTTTTTGATTATGTTCAAGCATATTCTTGATGATCAAAAAGCTTTCATCATATTTTCCCGTTTTTTCGGCGATTGCGATTAAGCTAATTATTGTACTATTAAAAATACGCGGGTGATTTTCTAAGTTCTTAATAAAACTAATACCCTTTTCTAGATCATTGATTGCTTGATTAATGAGGTTCTTCCAAAAGGGTAAATGGCAATTAAGTTGAAGTAATTGAAAGCATTTTAATAAACTGACTCCTGATAAAGATAGTATATTTAGTTGATGGAAAAAATGAATTCTATAGTTTAAATTTTCCTTGTCCAATATAAATAGAGATTTAAATTTTATGGATATTGGCGTTTGGCCTCGTTTGATTATATCTAAAAAAGCTTGTTGTTTATTTTTTGCTACTAAGTTATCAGTTATATACGAATTATTTTCAAGTGAAGTATATTTATATACAAACATTAATTTACTCTCCTTGTCCGATAACAGAATAAACTTCCTGTAATGTTGTTTCTCCAGATTCGACTCGCTCAAGACTTGCTTGAAATAGATTTTTGAAATTATCAGCTAATTTACCATTGTCTTTTAATATAAAATCGAGCTGTGCTTGATCAAGGTATTCATAAATTGCAGTGCGCCCCATAAATCCAGAAAAACAGTATTCACACCCTGTAGAGTGGTATTCGTTAATATTCTGCATTGAGTTTATCGGAGTAATACGTGCCGTTTCTTGTTTACAGCATGTGCAAAGTTTTCTCACTAAGCGCTGAGCGATAACCATTTTTAAACAAGATTGAAGTTGATTTCTGTCAACGCCTAGTTGTTCCATGCGTGTAATAGCACTGACTGTACAATTAGTATGAAGTGTTGAGAGAACAAGGTGCCCTGTTTGTGCTGCTCGAGCTGCTATTTGAGCAGTTTCTTCGTCTCTAATTTCACCAATCATAATAACATCAGGATCTTGCCGAAGTAGTGCACGAAGAATAAACGCAAAAGTAAGTGAATATTTTTCGTGTACTTGTGTTTGGTTGATCCCCCCAAGGGGGATCTCAATAGGGTCTTCAATGGTGGATATATTTCTTGATGTTTGATTTAGGTATTCTAATGCACTATAAAGTGTGACAGTTTTCCCGCTACCAGTGGGGCCCGTCACGAGAATCAATCCTTGCGGTTTTTGTAATGTGCTTTTTAAAAGGGGTAATAAAGTCGGGCACATCCCAATTTGTTCAAGAGAGTATTTTAGCTGAGTATTTAATAATCTCAGAACTAATTTCTCGCCATGAAGTGTGGGCATGCTGGAAAGACGGATGCTAAAGTTCTTTCGCTCAAAGCTCCAATTCATTTGTCCATCCTGTGGTATTCTTTTTTCCGCAATATTCATTTTTGACAATATTTTTATTCGGGCAATAACCTCATTGTTTATTTCATGAGGTGGTGAAGGGATAACGTAGAGTTTTCCATCCACTCTAAGGCGAATTTTTAGGTTATGTTTGGTTGGTTCAAGGTGAATATCAGATGCACGCTTTCTTACTGCCATCTTTAATAAATCATCGACAAAATCAACGGCAGGAGATGCCACGTTGATAGGTTCAATAGTATTAGCCTGATAATCATTTTCATCTTCATTGATTTCTAAAACATGACGATTGAAATAATGATCAATTTTTTCTTTAGGCCATATTTCATAACAAACAGGAACGCTGGCAATAAAACGTAATGTGGATAATAAATTGTCATTGAGTTTTTCTATCGTGGCGATGGATAACCTTTTGTCGTTGTAATCGATAATCACGATATAGTTTTTATCACAAAGCACTTTGAGTTCTTTGAAAATATAATGGCTTTCCCTAGATGTCCGCATGTTAATCCCTTAATTAGAAGCTCAGTGTTTTTTCACAAAGTTTTTTTAGATCTGCATTAGTATCAGCTTGGCAACTGATACTCCATGAAAATGGTGATGTGGCTGTTGAGTTAGTGGGTGTCAAAATACCCGTAAGACCTGTTAATGTTTTGTCACCAACAAAGGTAATGACGCCTGCTTTCGCATCAATCTGTTTTAGATATTTTCCTTTTATATTGCTCGGTATATCTTCTTTTCCTGAATTACATTTGGCTAAAAGGCCTTGGTTAAAGCTGCACAGTTCCACACTGTTTTTATAAGGCAAGATCGTTTGTAGTACATCAGTCATTGCGGCTCTTTGCATATAGCTTTGATAGCCCGGTATGGCGACAGCGCTGAGTATTGAGATAATTGCAATAACAACCATGATTTCGACTAAAGAAAATCCCTTCTGATTCATAAATAAAACCTCCTTGATAGTGTGAGGTTGCATCATAAAAGAGTTTTTTAGTGGAAATACGAATTGAAAATTCAGGTTACGAGTGGCTTTGTAAAATGATCTTGCAAATGGTGAATTGTCTCATTTTATTTCGAGCGTTCTCGCAAAAATATACCAAGAATATTTTTTCTAATAAAAATGAGTTTGTCAGACTGATATAAATAGAGGCACATCAGGAATAGGAGCTAATGGGGCAGTTACCCTCATTAGCTAAGATAATAGGCGGATAATTCGTAAAAATTATTAATTGGGAAAGCTTAGAGTGTGTTTTTATAGTGCAGCCAATCAAAGTAAGGGCCTGGGTCAGTTTTTCGATGGGGAGCAATATCGCTATGACCTGTAATATTCTGCTCGATCTGCGGGAATTCAGTTATCAGTAACTTAGTGAGCTTGGCTAAAGCTATATATTGAGCTTCAGTAACGGCTTCATAATCCGTACCTTCTAACTCGATGCCAATAGAGAAGTCGTTACATTTTTCTCGCCCTTGATAATTAGATTGCCCTGCATGCCATGCACGCTTGTTGAAAGGAACATATTGAATAATTTCACCATCACGACGGATGAGGCAATGGGCTGAAACACGTAAATGTTTAATTTCATCAAAAAATGGGTGTTCTTCGGGGTTTAAAGTGCCAGTAAATAGCTGGTTAATATAAGGACCACCAAACTGTCCTGGTGGAAGGCTGATATTGTGAATGACAAGAAGTGAAGGTTCTTCGCCCTCAGGGCGGTCATCATGATGTGGGGAAGGGATATGAGTCACATTATTTAACCAACCATCATGTATTTTCATATCAGTATCCATAGTATGCTCTTTTCTTTTTTGTAAGTACCCGTAATTAAGAAAGATTAGCATAGTTGAGATCCGTACGGGTGCATATTTTGGAGTAAATAATGACTACACGACGCTATGATGAACAAGAAAGACGTAAATTGTTAATGGCAAGATTGATTACCGACATTCCTTTTATGGTCAGTGTTGCTTTAAAAGAAGATCTCGGCCAGGTCATTGATTATAAAAGGGACATTACAGGGCAGCTATTAAATGAAGAGGCCCAAGCCACAGCTCGAATTATTACCCGTGAAGACGGTGTGTTTTGTGGGCAAAAATGGCTAGAGGAGGTTTTTTACCAACTCGGTAATAAAGTTAAAGTGGATTGGAAGGTTCAAGACGGCGATAAGGTTTCACCAGACCAAGTATTATGTGAGATGCAAGGACCTTCTCAGATTCTACTCACTGGGGAAAGAACGGCGTTGAATTTTGTGCAAACACTATCTTCGGTTTCTACAGTGACAGCAAAGTATGTTGCCTTTCTTGAGGGGACTCGAACTAAATTATTAGACACCCGTAAAACAATCCCTGGTTTGCGGAGCGCATTAAAGTATGCAGTGCTCATGGGCGGCGGGTATAACCACCGATTAGGTTTGTCTGATGCTTATTTAATCAAGGAAAATCATATTATTTCAGCGGGCTCTGTTTCCCAAGCGGTATCGCTTGCTCGCCAAGCTCATTCGGATGTTCCTATTGAAGTAGAAGTCGAAAATCTAGATGAGCTATTACAGGCTCTTAAAGCTCAAGCGGATATTATTATGCTTGATAACTTTACGACTGACATGATGAAAGATGCCGTTGTTCTCACGGATGGTAAAGCCGCTTTAGAAGTATCTGGAAATGTGACAGATAAAACGATCAGAGAGTTTGCTCTGACAGGTATTGATTTCATTTCAGTAGGCGCATTGACGAAACATATTCAGGCTTTAGACCTCTCAATGCGATTTATTGAACCTAAAAGCTAGTCTGAGCTGATTTAAGCTATACCGTGAGGTTACAAAGATAAGGGGGAGGTCGATAGATTTTAAATTTTCCCCCTAAAAATGAATGACTACATAGATATCATAGTCTTTTGAACACACATTCATGATTATTGAATTGTACTGAATATTTACGGGATCCTTTTTTACCATTGGTATGCAGTTTTCATATGATTAATTACGTAAGTATATTTTTGCTAACTATGAATTTAACAAATCATTAACTATAGTCATGGCGTTTTTTTATAAAAATGTGCGCAATGTTTAATTCTTGAGTTTATATTCGTATTTTGTGACTGCATATGCGAAAATTGGTAAGCTGTAACGGTTCAGTTTTAATTTTTATGGCATAAAAAGTCATATTTTTTGTTAAATTTGTGTGTTGTTTAATCAAGGCTTGGTTATTAATTAATGCTTTTTTTAAAATAAATCGTTAAAACTTGCAGGATTTTATGATTTAGCTCAAGGTCTTTATGGACAGATAGTGAATACTTTGTTACTTTATTAAGCCATAAAATAATTGGTATGACCAATTAACACTGGGTACTAGATAATCAATAATTACTCACTATGAAAATGGCAGATTATGACTTACGGTAAAATTCGCCAACCAAAGTTATCAGATGTAATCGAGCAACGGCTTGAGCATCTCATTTTCGAGGGGACTTTACGCCCCGGCGAAAAGCTGCCTCCTGAACGTGAACTTGCTAAGCAATTTGATGTCTCAAGGCCATCAGTGCGTGAAGCTATTCAAACCTTAGAAGCTAAAGGTCTTCTATCTCGTCGTCAAGGTGGTGGCACATTTGTACAAAAACAGATGTGGCAAAGTTTTAGTGACCCATTGACCGAATTACTTGCTGGTAACCCAGAATCTCAATTAGATCTTCTTGAAACGCGTCATGCATTAGAAGGCATCGCTGCTTACTATGCGGCATTACGTGGTACGGAAGAAGATTTAGAGCGTATTCGCCAAAGCTATGAATTGATTAAATCAGCTCAGAAAAGTGGTGATCTTAACGCGGAATCAGATGCGGTATTACAGTATCAACTGATTGTAACGGAAGCTGCTCATAATGTAGTGCTGTTACATTTGCTACGTTGCATGATCCCTATGTTAGAGCAAAATATCCGTCAGAATTTTGAGTTCCTATATACCCGTAAAGAGATGTACAACGCAGTAAGCGAGCATAGAGAACAGATTTTTTCCGCTATTGTCGCAAGGGAACCTGAAAAAGCGAGAGAAGCGTCTCATCGACATCTTGCTTTTATTGAAGATTTGCTGCTGGACATTGGGCGTGAGCAGACTCGCCGAGAGCGTTCATTACGTCGCTTACAGCAACATCCAGATCTAGACCAGATTTAAAATTGGTAGTGTAGATCCTGACTGCTGCGTCTACATTACTGTGAGTACTCTTAGTTAGAGATAAAGCGGCAACTACATCAGGGCCTATCTTCCCGCTGTTTTCATTAACATGAAGAAAATGGCAGGAAGATAGGCTCCACATAACCATATAAAATAGATAACAGATAAGGAATACACCATGTCAGATATGTTAAAAAATGACGTGGATCCGATTGAAACTCGCGACTGGCTACAGGCGATTGAATCGGTCATCCGTGAAGAAGGTGTTGATCGTGCACAGTTTATTATCGAACAGGTATTAAGCGAAGCACGTAAAGGCGGTGTTAACATTGCCGCTGGTGCATCTGGTAGTTCTGATTATATCAACACAATTGCTGTTGAAGATGAACCTGCATACCCTGGTAACATGGATTTAGAACGCCGTATCCGTTCTGCAATTCGCTGGAACGCTGTAATGACTGTTCTGCGTGCATCTAAAAAGGATTTAGAACTGGGTGGTCATATGGCATCATTCCAGTCTTCCGCAACTTTATATGAAGTTTGCTTCAACCACTTCTTCCGTGCTCATAACAATAATGACGGCGGTGATTTAGTCTTCTTCCAAGGCCATATCTCCCCTGGTATCTATGCGCGTGCATTCTTAGAAGGCCGCTTAACCGAAGAGCAGATGAATAACTTCCGTCAAGAAATTGGTGGGAACGGTCTGTCTTCTTATCCACATCCTAAATTAATGCCTGATTTCTGGCAGTTCCCAACTGTATCGATGGGGCTGGGTCCAATCAATGCTATCTACCAAGCTAAGTTCTTAAAATATTTGGATAACCGCGGTCTGAAAGATACTTCAGCACAGCGTGTTTATGCGTTCTTAGGTGATGGTGAGATGGATGAGCCAGAATCTAAAGGTGCAATTACTATCGCAACTCGCGATAAATTAGATAACTTAGTCTTCGTTATTAACTGTAACCTGCAACGTCTTGATGGCCCAGTAACAGGTAACGGCAAAATCGTTAACGAATTAGAAGGCATCTTCAGTGGTGCTGGCTGGCAAGTTATCAAAGTTATGTGGGGTGACCGTTGGGACGAACTGCTGCGTAAAGATACAACTGGCAAACTGGTTCAATTGATGAACGAAACCCTTGACGGTGACTATCAAACATTTAAATCACGCGATGGTGCATATGTGCGTGAACACTTCTTCAACCGTTACCCAGAAACGGCTGCATTAGTGAAAGATATGACTGATGACGAAATTTGGGCGCTGAACCGTGGTGGTCACGATCCGAAGAAAGTGTATGCAGCATTCAAAAAAGCGCAAGAAACCAAAGGCAAACCAACTGTTATTTTAGCTCAAACCATCAAAGGCTATGGTATGGGTGAAACAGCAGAAGGTAAAAACATTGCTCACCAAGTTAAGAAAATGAACATGGACGGCGTTCGCCACTTCCGTGATCAGTTCAATGTGCCAGTTGCTGATGATCAAATCGAAAAACTGCCATTAATTACTTTCGATAAAGATTCTGAAGAATACAAATATCTGCACGAACGTCGCCAAGCTCTGGGTGGTTACTTACCTGCTCGTCGCGCTAAATTTGATGAAAAACTGGAAATTCCAGCTCTGTCAGATTTCAGTCAATTACTGGAAGAACAATCTAAAGAGATTTCAACAACAATCGCATTTGTTCGCGCACTGAATGTCATGTTGAAAAACAACTCGATCAAAGAGCGTTTAGTTCCAATCATCGCTGACGAAGCACGTACTTTCGGTATGGAAGGTCTGTTCCGTCAAATTGGTATCTATAGCCCGAAAGGTCAACAATATACTCCGCAAGATCGTGAGCAAGTTGCTTACTATAAAGAAGACTCTAAAGGTCAGATCCTGCAAGAAGGTATCAACGAACTGGGTGCGGGCTCTTCATGGTTAGCGGCTGCAACATCATACAGCACCAATAACCTACCGATGATCCCATTCTATATCTACTACTCTATGTTTGGTTTCCAACGTATTGGTGACTTAATGTGGGCAGCAGGTGACCAACAAGCTCGTGGCTTCCTGATCGGTGGTACTTCTGGTCGTACAACACTGAACGGTGAAGGCTTACAGCACGAAGATGGTCATAGCCATATTCAATCACTGACTATCCCTAACTGTATTTCTTATGACCCAGCTTACGCTTACGAAGTTGCGGTTATCATGCAAGACGGTTTAGAGCGTATGTATGGTGAGAAACAAGAGAACGTGTACTACTACATCACGACTCTGAACGAGAACTATCACATGCACGCAATGCCAGAAGGCGTTGAAGACGGTATCCGTAAAGGTATCTATAAACTGGCTTCAGTTGAAGGCAAGAAAGGCAAAGTGCAGTTATTAGGTTCTGGTTCTATGATGCGCCACGTTCGTGAAGCTGCAGATATCTTGGCTGCGGAATATGGAATTGGTTCTGACGTATACAGCGTAACCTCATTCACTGAATTGGCTCGTGATGGTCAAGACTGTGAGCGTTGGAACATGCTGCACCCATCAGCAACTCCACGTGTACCTTATGTCGCGCAAGTTATGAATGATGCGCCAGCTGTTGCATCGACTGATTACATGAAACTGTTCGCTGAACAAATTCGTACTTATGTTCCAGCAAGTGAGTACCGTGTATTAGGTACTGACGGTTTCGGTCGCTCTGACAGCCGTGAGAACCTGCGTCACCACTTCGAAGTGGATACAACGTATGTCATCGTTGCAGCGTTAGGTGAATTGGCTAAACGTGGTGAGATTGATGTTAAAGTCGTTGAAGAAGCGATTAAAAAATACAACATCAACCCAGATAAAGTTAACCCACGTTTGGCATAAGAGGTAATAATCAATGTCTATTGAAATCCAAGTGCCAGATATCGGTGCTGATGAAGTTGAAGTCACCGAAGTCATGGTCAAAGTTGGTGATAAAGTAGAAGCAGAGCAATCACTCATCACTGTTGAAGGTGATAAAGCGTCTATGGAAGTCCCATCTCCACAAGCGGGTGTGGTTAAAGAGATTAAAATTGCAGTGGGTGACAAAGTTACTACTGGTAAATTAATCATGATTTTTGATTCAGCAGAAGGTGCATCTGCGCCAGCAGCAGCGCCTGAGGCTCCAGTGGCGGCACCAGCTGCTCCTGCGGCTACAGCACTGAAAGAAGTTGCTGTACCAGACATCGGTGGTGATGAAGTTGAAGTCACTGAGATCATGGTTAAAGTGGGTGATGCAATCACGGCTGAGCAATCTCTGATTACCGTTGAAGGCGATAAAGCGTCAATGGAAGTACCAGCACCATTTGCAGGTACAGTTAAAGAGATCAAAATTGCGACTGGCGATAAAGTGAAAACTGGCTCGCTGATCATGGTATTCGAAGTTGCGGGCGCAGCGCCTGCTGCAGCGGTTTCTGCTCCAGCAGCACCGACAGCGGCACCAGCCGCAGCGGCAATCAAAGACGTTAACGTACCAGATATCGGTGGTGATGAAGTTGAAGTTACCGAAGTCATGGTCAAAGTTGGCGACACCGTAACAGCTGAGCAATCTTTAATCACCGTTGAAGGCGATAAAGCATCAATGGAAGTACCGGCACCATTTGCAGGTACAGTTAAAGAGATCAAGATTGCGACTGGCGATAAAGTCAAAACTGGTTCCCTGATTATGACTTTCGAAGTTGCGGGTGCAGCGCCAGCTCCTACTGCTGCTCCGGCTTCAGCACCAGTTGCAGCTCCAGCAGCAGCGCCTGTAGCCTCTGCTCCAGCTAAAACTGCTGATAGCAAAAATGAATTTGTTGAGAACGATGCGTATATTCACGCAACACCAGTTATTCGCCGTTTAGCTCGCGAATTTGGTGTGAACTTAGCGAAAGTGAAAGGTACAGGTCGTAAAGGCCGTATCTTACGTGAAGACGTCCAAGCTTACGTTAAAGATGCAATCAAACGTGCAGAAGCACCAGCAGCAGCTGGCGGTGGTTTACCGGGTATGCTTCCATGGCCGAAAGTTGATTACAGCAAATTTGGTGAAGTTGAAGAAGTGGAGCTGGGTCGTATCCAGAAAATTTCTGGCGCTAACCTGAGCCGTAACTGGGTCATGATCCCGCACGTAACTCTGATGGAAGAAGTGGATACCACTGAAGTTGAAGAGTTCCGTAAGCAGCAGAACAAAGAAGCTGAGAAGAAAAAGCTGGATGTGAAAATCACTCCACTAGTCTTCGTGATGAAAGCGGTTGCTCGTGCTCTGGAAGAAATGCCACGCTTCAACAGCTCTATTTCAGAAGATGCACAGCGTCTGTTCCTGAAAAAATATATCAACATTGGTATCGCTGTAGATACGCCAAATGGTTTAGTTGTTCCTGTTTTCAAAGACGTGAACAAAAAAGGCATTATGGAATTATCTCGTGAGCTGGGTGAAGTGTCTAAGAAAGCGCGAGCAGGTAAACTGACCGCAGCAGACATGCAAGGCGGTTGCTTCACTATCTCTAGCTTAGGTGGTATCGGGACTACCGGTTTTGCACCAATTGTGAATGCGCCAGAAGTGGCAATTATGGGTCTGTCTCGCTCTTCTATCAAACCAGTTTGGAATGGTAGTGAGTTCGTTCCACGCTTGATCCTGCCAATGTCTCTGTCATTTGACCACCGTGTGATTGATGGCGCTGATGGTGCGCGCTTCATCACTTTAGTTGGACAACTGATGAGCGATATTCGCCGTCTGGTAATGTAGCTAATAAGACCGGTCAATTGGCCGGTCTGTTTTATTTAGGCTGGGGCAGAGTTTTTCGCTGTTGCAACGAAAGGTTGGGAGTTACGTCACGTATTCAGCCTTTTCAGGATGTTAACAATTCTGTAAACTGCTTGCGGTGTGTACTTTACCAGTGGAAAATTCGTTTATTCGGCGGCCCCGCTGGACAAAACAAAAAGAGGTCATGATGAGTACTGAAATTAAAGCCCAAGTCGTTGTGCTTGGTGCAGGCCCAGCAGGTTATTCTGCGGCATTCCGTTGCGCTGACTTAGGTTTAGAAACTGTTTTGGTAGAACGTTACTCAACTCTTGGTGGAGTTTGTTTAAACGTAGGTTGTATCCCTTCTAAAGCATTACTGCACGTTGCTAAAGTTATCGAAGAAGCTAAAGCATTAGCTGAACACGGTATCGTATTTGGCGAGCCAAAAACTGACATTTCCAAAGTGCGTCTGTGGAAAGAGAAAGTTATCACCCAACTGACCGGCGGCTTAGCGGGTATGGCAAAAGGCCGTAAAGTTAACGTAGTTAACGGTCTGGGTAAATTTACTGGCGCGAATACACTGGTTGTTGAAGGCGAAAACGGCAGCACCACTATCAACTTTGATAATGCGATCATTGCTGCGGGTTCACGTCCAATTCAGTTACCATTTATTCCTCATGAAGATCCACGTATTTGGGATTCAACAGATGCATTAGAACTGCAAGAAGTTCCAGAGCGTCTGCTGGTAATGGGTGGCGGTATCATCGGTCTTGAGATGGGTACTGTATACCATGCACTGGGTTCACAAATTGATGTGGTTGAAATGTTTGACCAAGTTATCCCAGCTGCGGATAAAGACGTGGTTAAAGTATTCACTAAGCAAATCAGCAAGAAATTCAACTTACTGTTAGAAACTAAAGTGACTGCTGTTGAAGCGAAAGAAGATGGTATCTACGTTTCAATGGAAGGTAAAAAAGCGCCAGCTGAACCACAACGTTATGACGCTGTGTTAGTGGCTATCGGTCGCGTACCTAACGGTAAGAACTTAGACGCAGGTAAAGCTGGCGTTGAAGTTGATGATCGTGGTTTCATCCATGTTGATAAACAAATGCGTACTAACGTACCGCACATCTTTGCTATCGGTGACATCGTTGGTCAACCAATGCTGGCTCACAAAGGTGTTCACGAAGGTCACGTTGCAGCAGAAGTTATCTCTGGTCTGAAACACTACTTCGATCCTAAAGTGATTCCATCAATCGCTTATACTGAGCCAGAAGTTGCATGGGTTGGTTTAACTGAGAAAGAAGCAAAAGAGAAAAACATCAGCTACGAAACAGCAACATTCCCATGGGCTGCATCAGGTCGCGCAATCGCATCTGACTGCTCTGAAGGTATGACTAAGCTGATTTTCGATAAGCAATCTAACCGTATTATCGGTGGTGCGGTTGTTGGTGTTAACGGCGGTGAATTACTGGGCGAAATCGGCCTGGCAATCGAAATGGGCTGTGATGCTGAAGATTTAGCATTAACTATCCATGCTCACCCAACATTGTATGAATCAATTGGTATGGCGGCAGAGATCTACGAAGGTAGCATCACTGACTTACCAAATGCTAAAGCGAAAAAGAAAAAATAATTTTCCTTTTTAGCAAGAAATAAGCGAATTGAAGACCAAAGCAGAAATGTTTTGGTCTTTTTATTATTAATTAATAAAGCAGTGCTAACTTATTTTCTTAATTATATAAATATTATAATGGCTATAATTTCGATATTTACACTTAGTTGACTATAAAAAATTTAAATTTAACTTCTTTGCTGTTTTTAAACAACAACAAGGATGTTAATTATGCTCTATATAGATACAATGACTGTTTATGCCAACCCAGTCCCTTTTAATTTTACTGATGTAACGAATGATGATATTTTTTATGGTGATTATGCTTTTAATAATAATAGTATAAATGAGCAATATGACCATTTGAAAACTATCACAAGAATTATAGAGAATGATAATTATAATCCGGAGATATCTAGAGATAGGGATATAAATCGAGAAAATATAGTATCAGATGATACAGTAAACACACCATTACCATCACCACAAGAACCATCACCTCAAGAGAAATTAACATTAAGTTATCAGGAATCTTTAAATAAAGTAAGAGTGCTAAAAGAAGAGAAAAATAATTTAGAAAAAAGTTATGAATGGAAATTTTTGACTGATCCGGAGAAATATCCATGTAATTATCAATGGTTTTTTAAATCACCAGATCTTAATATCACTGCAAATGTTAAATTTAGTTCAATACAAGATAGAGACCGTTTACTTTCAGATGATTTTGATGATATCCCTATAGATATACCAAAATTAAACTTTTTTGATCCTAAACCTTTTTATAATGCTATTGAGAGAAACGCAGAATTATCAGCAAGAAATCATCTGCTAGCAACTCAGGAAAGACATACTCAATTAACAAAAGAAATTCAGTCTAATGAAAGTGAATTAAGAAATATTCAAATTAGTATTGAAAAAGCAGTGTTTTAACAATCCCAACACCGTTAATTCCAGTAAACAGCGGAAGCTCCACGCTTGATGAAACAACAAGAATGGATACAAGTTTTGCTCAAGCAATTGAAAATAAACTGAATGCGGTTGGTGATAAATTAGCAGAAACATTTGAATGTTCCTTTGGATTTGCTTGTGCATCGGATTTGGATAACGCAGCTAAAAATCCCAATCTTGGAAAAGAACTTTCAAATTCAGATCAAGTTGAATTAGGTGGTACTGGTTCAGGTACACCTCCCGAATGGGATCCAGATGGTGCTAACATTAGCGGGAAGAAATTGAGCATTTCTGATAATCGGTCTATTCATTCGCTTAGGGAGCAAGTTAGACTACATGAAGAGAAATTAGCTGCTTACAGGCGTAATCCTGATGCATTTGATAATCTAGGTTACTTAAAAAATGCTCCAAATATCATAGCTAGACAAAAAATTATTAATGGCCGGATTAGACATTTAGAGCATGAAATTAAAATATTTAAAGAAAATATAAATAAAATTAAAAAAGGATAATTTATGAATATCGACCTCAATGTACTGAAGGATGCAATCAATACTATCTTCGATGAAATGAAAAAGCATGGAATCGAGAGTATTAAGCTGGATTCTGATTTTTATTGGAACGTACCATCTGAATCTCTTTATAACATTTATAATGACCCACAGCAGCTAGATATAGGACAGCTAGAAGATGACTACAAGATGCTATGCGAGGCTAAAGAAAAAGATATTTTAGTCCGCTACAATTTAAAAAATATCTCAGCGATTCTTCGCTACTTAGCTGAAAAAGAACCTAACTAATTCACATTATCTATTTCTGACCCAGAGCCTGGATTTTCGTAGGCTCTTTTTTATTGCTTCCCCTCAGCAACCTGGTTGAACTAAAAAGACCAATAAACCCCATAAAATCCATTAAAAAATTTTAAACCAATCGCAATGATTTGCCTTATCAATTAGTCAGATAAGTAAAAATGAGTTATTAAATATAATTTGTGATAAGGGATGAAAAAAGGCACTAATTAGGGTGCTTTCAGTCACGAAATGAATTATAAAAAGTAAGGTCTTAATGGATGTTTATAATGGATTATGATGTTTCAAGCTTAAAAATTACCCTATAAAGTTTGTTAATGGGTTAAGTTAGCAGAAGAATGTTACTTTCTTGTGAATGAATTAACATTATGTTTAAATTCTGCTATGCTGATTGCCCGAAGCTGGACATAATTTTATCGCCATTGAGATTATGTGAGCAAATTCCTCTGACCTGGCACCGGATGATGACTTTTTCAGGATGGTGCAGACAGCCGGGTATATAAATAACAAAGAAGCGAGGAGAACGTCGTGCTAGAAGAATACCGTAAGCACGTAGCCGAGCGTGCCGCTCAAGGGATTGTCCCTAAGCCATTAGATGCGTCACAAGTAGCTGCACTAGTAGAGTTACTGAAAAACCCACCCAAAGGTGAAGAAGATTTCTTGTTAGACCTGCTGACCAACCGTGTTCCACCGGGCGTCGATGAAGCAGCGTACGTTAAAGCTGGATTTTTAGCCGCGATCGCAAAAGGCGAAACATCCTCCCCTCTGATCTCCCCTGAAAAAGCCATCGAACTGCTTGGTACCATGCAGGGCGGATACAATATTCACGCGCTAATCGAAGCTCTTGATGATGCCAAATTGGCAGCCATCGCAGCGAAAGCACTTTCCCATACTCTACTCATGTTCGATAACTTCTACGATGTAGAAGAAAAAGCGAAAGCGGGAAATGCACATGCTAAGCAAGTCATTGAGTCATGGGCGAATGCCGATTGGTTCAACGAGCGTCCAGAATTAGCTGAAAAAATGACAGTGACTGTATTTAAAGTCACTGGCGAAACAAACACTGATGATTTATCTCCTGCACCAGATGCATGGTCGCGCCCTGATATCCCTCTGCATGCTTTAGCAATGCTGAAAAACGCACGCGACGGTATCGTTCCTGATGAAGCGGGTAGCGTAGGTCCAATTAAACAAATCGAAGAACTGAACAAAAAAGGCTTCCCACTAGCTTATGTGGGTGACGTTGTCGGTACTGGTTCTTCGCGTAAATCAGCAACGAACTCCGTTTTATGGTTTATGGGTGATGATATTCCATTCGTGCCTAATAAACGCGGTGGCGGTGTGGTGCTGGGTGGTAAAATCGCACCTATCTTCTTTAATACAATGGAAGATGCGGGTGCACTGCCAATTGAAGTGGATGTATCTAAGCTGAATATGGGGGATGTGATTGATATCTATCCATATAAAGGTGAAGTTCGTAATCACGAAACTAACGAATTATTAGAAACATTCGAATTAAAAACGGATGTGTTAATCGACGAAGTTCGTGCTGGTGGTCGTATTCCTCTGATCATCGGTCGTGGCTTAACCACTAAAGCGCGCGAAGCATTAGGTTTAGGTGCAACGGACATGTTCCGTCTTGCGAAACCTGTTGCACAAAGCAATCGTGGTTACTCATTAGCACAAAAAATGGTGGGTCGTGCATGCGGTCGTCAAGGTATTCGCCCTGGTGAATACTGTGAACCTAAAATGACGTCTGTCGGTTCTCAAGATACCACGGGTCCAATGACACGTGATGAGCTGAAAGACTTAGCGTGTTTAGGATTCTCTGCAGATTTAGTCATGCAGTCATTCTGTCACACGGCAGCTTATCCAAAACCTGTCGATGTTACCACGCACCATACGCTGCCTGATTTTATTATGAACCGCGGTGGGGTTTCTCTGCGTCCGGGCGACGGTATTATTCACTCTTGGTTAAACCGTATGCTATTGCCAGATACTGTTGGTACTGGTGGTGACTCGCATACCCGTTTCCCAATTGGTATCTCATTCCCAGCAGGTTCTGGTTTAGTGGCTTTTGCTGCTGCAACCGGTGTTATGCCTCTGGATATGCCAGAGTCCGTATTAGTTCGCTTCAAAGGACAAATGCAACCGGGTATTACATTACGTGACCTTGTTCATGCTATTCCTCTGTATGCGATTAAAGATGGCTTACTGACTGTTGAGAAAAAAGGTAAGAAAAACATTTTCTCTGGTCGTATTCTGGAAATTGAAGGTCTTCCTGAGCTGAAGGTTGAGCAAGCATTTGAATTAGCGGATGCGTCGGCTGAACGTTCTGCGGCGGGCTGCACTATCAAACTGGATAAAGCGCCAATCATCGAATACCTGCAATCTAACATCGTTCTTTTGAAGTGGATGATCGCAGAAGGTTACGGTGACCGTCGTACTATTGAACGTCGTATCAAAGGTATGGAAAACTGGTTAGCGAACCCTGAGTTACTCGAAGGCGATGCTGATGCAGAATATGCAGCAGTGATTGAAATTGATCTTAATGAGATAAAAGAGCCAATTCTGTGTGCGCCAAATGACCCAGATGATGCGCGTTTACTGTCTGATGTTCAGAATGAAAAAATCGATGAAGTATTCATCGGTTCATGCATGACTAACATTGGTCACTTCCGTGCGGCAGGTAAACTGCTGGATTCCCATAAAGGTCAATTACCAACTCGCCTGTGGGTTGCGCCACCAACCAAGATGGATGCGGCTCAATTAACTGAAGAAGGTTATTACAGCGTATTTGGTAAGAGCGGAGCCCGTATTGAAGTCCCTGGCTGTTCACTGTGTATGGGTAACCAAGCACGCGTGGCAGATGGTGCGACTGTCGTTTCGACATCGACTCGTAACTTCCCTAACCGTTTAGGTACAGGGGCGAATGTGTATCTGGCATCCGCAGAGTTAGCCGCAGTGGCTTCTCTGTTAGGTCGTTTACCAACGCCAGCTGAGTACCAACAGTTTATGAATAAAGTTGACGAGACTGCGGAAGATACATACCGCTATCTGAACTTTGATCGACTGGATCAGTACACTGAAAAAGCGGATGGTGTGATTTTCCAAACTGCTGTTTAATCAGCGATAGATAGAATCATACTCATTTAACCCCAAGAATTGAGAATTCAATTTTTGGGGTTTTTTCTATCTTTCTTCTAGCAAAGAATACGAATATGGCTAGGTGAGCGTTAAAGATATTGTGAAATTTCAATTAAATTCAAATCAGGATCTCTGATATATAAAGAAGTAATCTTACCGATTGCACCAGTTCGTTGCACTGGCCCCTCTATAATTTCCACACCTTGCTGTTCAATATGCTGTTGAACTTCTATCAGTGGAATATCACTGATAAAGCAGAGATCTAACGATCCTGGAACAGGCAAGTGTGCCTTAGGTTCAAACTCTTTCCCATATTGGTGAATATTTATTTTTTGCTGACCAAATTGCAGGGCAAAACGTTGTTCACCGAAGGTGATCACAGACATCTTTAAAATACGTTGGTAAAAATCAAGACAGGCATCAAGATCTGTGGTGGTTAAGACTAAATGGTCTAATCGATTAATCATTGAGGTTCCTATTGCCGAGTTGGGTAGCGAGTATCAATCTTAATTGAATAAACCTATTTATGCAGCGTAATAGTCACGACCATTAATTTTCTTCTGACAGTCTGTAATAGCGCTAAGCAAACCCACTTGACTCGCGTTATACTTAATTCAAAGACGCAAAGTGTTGAGGTATTGCATATGGACTACCAATTCTTAAAGGATATTACAGGAAGTATTACTGCTAAATTTTCAATGGATCATGAAGCTATCGGTTATTGGTTAAATGAGGAAATCAAAAATGACCTCAGTTTACTGGATACCATCGCAGAAAATTATGAACTGATTAAAGGCAGTGAAAAGCAATGGGAGTTTATTGGTCACGAATACACACTTATTCTTGATGATGAGGAAGTGATGATCCGTGCGAACCAATTAGCTTTTGAGACGGATGGGTTAGAAGAAGGCATGAGTTACTATGATAATGAAAGTATTGCCTTTTGTGGTGTAAATGACTTTTTCGATATGTTGGATGACTATCGTGAGTTTGTTATCGAAAATCGATAAATAGCATTTTATTTATCGATTAATTTTATATTTTGATAATTTATAGCTATTATTTTAAGCGTGTTATTCAATTATTTACTAATAGTTTCTAAGGTTATTAATTGAATTGAGCGAGTTTTCCTAGTCTAAATTTGATCGAAAAGGATATACATATGAATACTGATGATGTTACAGGCGCATTGAATGATGCAACAAATTGGTTTGTGGCAAATCAGGATCTGCTAGTCCAGTATGTCGTCAATATCGTTTCCGCACTTGTTATTTTAATTGTGGGGTTGATGATTGCTAAATGGGTTAGCCGTGGTTTGAATCGCGTGATGACAATGAGAGGAATTGACTCCACTGTTAGCGAATTCTTATCTGCTATTGCTCGCTATACCATTGTGGCATTTACCTTAATTGCTGTGCTGGGCAAAATTGGCGTACAAACTGCCTCTGTCATCGCGGTAATGGGTGCCGCCGGTTTAGCGGTTGGTTTAGCATTACAAAACTCATTAGGTAACTTTGCTGCGGGCGTTCTGCTGGTGGTATTCAGACCATTAAAAGCGGGTGAGTTTGTTAAGATTGGCGCAATTGACGGTACAGTACAAAGCGTGCAAATTTTCTCAACCACATTGAGAACGGCAGATGACCGTATCGTGGTGATCCCAAACGGTAAAATTATTGGTGACAGCATCATTAACGTGACTCGTGAGCCGCTTCGTCGTCAAGATATCATGGTCGGTGTTGCTTACAATTCTGATATTGATATGGTTAAAAAAGTCTTGGGTGATATCGTTGCTGCGGATAAACGCATTCTTCATGACAAAGGTGTTACTATCCGTTTAAATGAAATGGCGCCATCTTCATTAAACTATTTAGTGCGTTTCTGGACAACGAATGGCGATACTTGGCCAGTTTATTGGGATTTAATGGAAAACTTTAAGCGTGCGCTTGATAAGCACAATATTGGTATTCCATTCCCGCAAATGGATGTTCATCTTCACCAAGTTAATACTAGCGCAAAAAATATTTCTGCTGAATAAGTCTTAACGTATTTATCTTTAAAAATGGCGTGACCTAAAAAGTTGCGCCATTTTTATTTACACTTTGTGCTTAACCTTATCCTGATTTTTTATCATTTCCTTATCGCCAATTCTGATTAGCCTTGCTTATGGACCATTAGAGTTAATCGTTTTCACTAATAATTTTTTCTGGATATTATTCTTGGCAGATTGTCTGAATAATTATTGGGAAAAATTGCATGTTTACGATTTATTTTCAGGGGGCTCTACTTGGGGCTGCAATGATATTACCTTTGGGGCCACAAAATGCGTTTGTATTGCAACAAGGTAGCCGCAAACAATTTCATTTAATGAGTGCATTATTATGCGCTCTAAGTGACACGATTTTAATCATTGCTGGTGTATTTGGCGGCAGTGCGTTATTAAGCCAGTCTGAGTTATTGATGGCGTTAATTACATGGGCTGGAGTCGCATTCTTAGCATGGTATGGCTATGGGGCGTTTCGTACAGCTATGACTCCAGATGATGAGGTCTTACAGTTAGAAAGTACAACAATGACACGCTGGAAAGTGATTGTGACTTTATTTGCTGTCACTTGGCTGAATCCTCATGTGTACTTGGATACATTTGTAGTGTTAGGCAGTGTCGGTGGGCAATTAGAAAGCCAATTACGTCCATGGTTTACTGCAGGGGCTTTGACGGCTTCATTTGTATGGTTTTTCTTATTAGCCATATTAGCCGCTTGGTTTTCTCCTATACTGAATAAACCACGCTCTCAGCGTTTGATTAACTTGTTTGTCGGTTGTGTCATGTGGTTTATTGCATTTAAACTCGCGATGCATGGTTTGGGTTATTAATTAGCATTATTCTGAATCGCAGTTTGAGCTGAATATGATAATGTGAACCTTAATCAAAGGAAGTTTATGATGAGCTTCCTTTTTATTGTAGAGAAAAACACCATTGGGAGGTTCTGTGAAATTGAAATCTATCGTTGTTGCTGCCCTGCTGGCAGGTCTTGCGGTACCAACCATGTCATTGGCAAGTGCCGTGCCAGAAGGTCCACATATTTCAACATCAGCAAGTGGTGCTGTGAAAGTGGCGCCAGATATGGCGACGCTGAGCATTAATGTGCAAGTGACCAATAAAGATGCCGCTGCTGCGAAAGCCGCCGTTGATAAGCGTGTTGCTGAATATTATGAATTCCTAAAGAAAAATGGCATTGAAAAGCAAGATATTGAAGCTGCCAATGTACGTACGCAACCAAACTATGATTATAGTTCGACTGCTAAGGCGTCTTTAAAAGGCTATACCGCGACAAGAACCGTTGAAGTCAAAGTGAAAAAACTGGATCAACTGAATGTTCTGCTCGATGGCGCATTAGCAGCAGGATTGAATGAAATTAATTCAGTACAATTTGGCGTGAATGATCCGCAGAAATATCGTAATGCAGCGCGTGACCAAGCGATGAAGAATGCTCAACAGCAGGCTGAAGCGCTGGCGAAAGGGTTTAATGCACAGCTAGGGCCGATTTACAGCATTAATTATAATGCTCCATCAGATGTACCATACCCAATGGCGATGCGTAGTCGTGGTGGCGCGTTGAAAGCTGCTGCTCAAGATCTCAATGTTGATGAGACCTATGAGCAACAAGGTATTGATTTTAATGACCAAGTCGATGTGGTTTTTGAAATTAAGCGTTAATTTCGGCAGCAATTTCATCATCTTGTTTTAGCATCTGGCGTCCTGTTTTCAGCAGGGCGTCAGTCACTTTCTTCATTGTGCGGCTTTCTGGCGCAAAGCGATGCCAATAAAGCATCCGTCGTTGGCATAACCCCGGTGTTAAATCGATCAGCTCACCATTTTCTAATTCACTGGCAATTTGCAAATGCGGGATCATACAGCATGTTGAACCCTGCTTTGCTAGCTGCACAAACGCTTCCGATGAGTTAACAATATGGCAAGGGACGCTACCCGGAGAGAGACCAAAGTTTTGTTGTACAAAGGCTTGGTGCATATCATCTAAGTGGTCAAAGGCCACGGCTGGCGCTTTTAATAACGATGCGCGAGTCACACCTTCAGGGAAATATTTAGCCGCAAAGCCAGGGGACGCCACGAAAATATAGTCCAGAGCACCCAGTTTATCGACTAAACAGCCCGGTAGCGCTTGTGGCTGAATACTGATAGCACCGACTACTTCACCACGTCTTAAACGTTCTTGGGTGCGGGTTTCATCTTCCACTTGGATGTTTAAGCGAATGGGGGTGTTACCCAGTACGGGATTTAATGCCGGTAAGAACCAAGTTGCCAAGCTATCGGCGTTTACCGCTAAGGAGAGCAATAATGGGGTAGAGCCGCTGTTTTCATCTCCAAGCCACTGTTCTTCGAGTAATTCTACTTGATGAAGCAGCGCTAGCAGTTTTTGACCTTGTTCAGTCGGATGTGGCGGAACAGTACGCACGAGTAAAGGTTGACCAAAAAGGTTTTCTAACTGTTTGATTCGTTGAGAAACCGCAGATTGGGTGATACACAATTTTTGTGCTGCTCGTTCAAATCCGCGTTCACGAATGACGGCATCCAGTGCTTGCAAGGCGCGATAATCAGGGCGCTTCATCAAAAACTCTCCTTCTTGTTATTCTGCTAATCACTATGCCATATTTTTAGGGATAACACTTGCAAATATTCCTAAAGGGTATTTTTCATAAGAAGTAGTGCACAATCCCTAATAACAATACTGCAACTTGCTGGGTGTCCGGTATATACTATTGGACATCTACTTAATGACTCATTATTTCAGCATAAGGCTCTCGCATGACTCAGGATGAATTAAAAAAAGCAGTAGGTTGGGCGGCATTAGAATATGTTAAACCGGGCACCATTGTTGGTGTCGGTACAGGTTCTACCGCATCTCACTTTATTGATGCATTAGCAACAATGAAGGGGCAAATCGAAGGCGCTGTCTCTAGTTCTGAAGCGTCAACTCAGAAATTAAAATCCTTGGGTATTCCCGTTTTTGACTGCAATAGCGTAGATTTATTAGATGTCTATGTTGATGGCGCTGATGAAGTTGACGGTAACATGAACATGATCAAAGGCGGCGGTGCAGCGTTAACTCGTGAAAAAATCGTGTCTGCTATTGCTAAAACATTCGTGTGTATCGTAGACCAATCTAAGCTGGTGGGCGTACTGGGTAAATTCCCTCTGCCAGTGGAAGTGATCCCAATGGCGCGTAGCTATGTGGCTCGTGAGCTAGTCAAACTGGGGGGGCAGCCAGTTTACCGTGAAAATGTGGTAACGGATAACGGTAACGTTATTTTAGATGTTCACAACTTAGAAATCCTCGACCCAGTGGCTTTAGAAAATAAAATCAACGGGATTGCTGGCGTCGTCACAGTCGGATTATTTGCTAACCGCGGTGCGGATGTCGTGCTGATGGGAACAGCTGATGGCGTAAAAACCATTAAGTTATAATTAGCTAGAATGAATGATAAGCCAGTGGATTTTCGAGTTCACTGGCTTATTTTGTTTTTGGCTAGCTTATTTTATTTTTGAGTAGATAGTTGGATGGTTAATGACTTTTGTAAATATCATCAACATGAAAATTATTTAAATTTTTTTTACCTTCCGTTATTTTGGTGATATATCTCACACAAATGCCCATTAGGTGGGCAAAATGCTTATTTTGTGTTACCGCTCTAGATTTTCCACCATATAACTTCTTTTTCATCACACATTTTAGCAGAGGCTAAGCAATCGTTTGTATTGCTACTGCGCTGGATTTTGCTATGTTGGTATTCTCGTTTTATTTCAAGGTGCATGTGAAGGGGCTGGAGTGTCTTAATTTCATGGCGTGCATCTCGAATTATTTTGAGTTCATACGAAATTCATCGGTCAAAAATTAAGTACGATAGGGTAGGGTAAATGGTCAAGGTATCTTTGCAGAAAGACAAAATTAAATTTTTACTGCTCGAAGGTGTTCACCAAAGTGCTGTGGATAACCTCAAAGCAGCGGGTTACACCAATATCGAATATCACAAAAGCGCGCTGTCAGACGAAGAACTAAAAGAAGCGATTAAAGACGCGCGTTTTGTGGGGATCCGCTCCCGTACTCATTTGACGGAAGAGATCTTTGCTGCCGCAGAAAAGCTGGTGGCTGTGGGATGTTTCTGTATTGGAACCAACCAAGTTGATCTCGATGCTGCAGCGAAGCGCGGTATTCCTGTCTTTAACGCACCATTCTCCAACACCCGTTCCGTGGCGGAAATGGTATTAGGTCAGTTATTACTGTTGTTACGTCGTATTCCTGAAGCGAATATGCAAGCTCACCGTGGGATCTGGGAAAAACAAGCGAAGGGTTGTTTTGAGGCTCGTGGTAAGCGCTTAGGTATTGTTGGTTATGGTCATATCGGCACACAGTTAGGGATTTTAGCTGAAGGTATCGGTATGGATGTTTACTTCTATGATATCGAAAACAAATTACCATTAGGTAACGCAACTCAAGTTCGTTCATTACCAGAATTATTAAAAATGAGCGATGTAGTGAGCCTACATGTGCCTGAAACTGCAAGCACAAAGAATATGTTTGGCGAAGCACAGTTCGAGCAAATGAAGCAAGGTGCGATTTTCATCAACGCATCACGCGGTACTGTCGTTGATATTCCTGCATTAAGTGCAGCGTTAGAGAGCAAAAAACTCTCAGGTGCAGCGGTTGACGTATTCCCAACGGAGCCTGCGGCAAACAACGATCCTAATGATCCATTCATCTCTGAGTTGATTAAATTCGATAACGTGATCCTGACTCCACATATCGGTGGTTCAACAGAGGAAGCACAAGAAAATATCGGCTTAGAAGTAGCAAGCAAGCTGGCAAAATACTCAGATAATGGTTCAACATTATCTGCGGTTAACTTCCCTGAAGTTTCTCTGCCAGTGCATATGGATGATACTAACCGCTTACTGCACATTCATGAAAACCGCCCTGGTATCATGAACAGTATCAACCAAGTGTTTACTGAAAATAACATTAACGTGGTCGGGCAATACCTGAGAACTTCCGGTAATGTGGGCTACGTGGTTATTGATGTGCTAACGCAGTCGCCAAGCCAAGCGGATGAAGTATTACTGAAATTAAAATCTCTACCGGGCACTATCCGCGCTCGTCTGTTGTTCTAATCAGTCGATATATTAAAAACACCGTGGCGTTGGTATTTACCAGCGCCATATTTTTTTCGGGGTAATAATTTCTGGCAACGGAATATCCCAATGCGCAACGGGTAAATCTTCAACTAACTGACAATCATGGGCGAGCCCAATAGGATAAAAGCCAGTTTGTTGCCAGTTTGCCAATGTTCTATCATAAAATCCGCCACCCATTCCTAACCGTTGTCCTTGGCTATCAAAGGCCACCAGCGGGACCATCATAATATCCAGTTGCTCGATAGGTAATACATCCAAGACATTCAATTGTGGTTCTTCAATATTAAATTTATTTTTTACTAAGATAGTCTTCGGCGTGTAGTGCAAAAATAACAAATGATGAGAATTAAAGGGATGAATAACGGGGAGATAAACTTGTTTTCCGTGATCCCAAAGGGTTTGGATTAATGGACGTGTATTAATTTCACCATCGAACGAAAGAAATAGGGCAATCGTTTTAGCTGATGCTATTTTGGGATGATTAAGTATGTGAGCGATAATGTGTTGAGCCGCGTTATCTTGGGCTTCTAGTGTCAGTTCCCGTCTAGTTGCTCGAATGGATTTACGGATTTTTTGACGTAGTGAAGAGAGCGTATCTGACATAACCATTCCCATAAATCATTTCCTAATAGCAAGTTGATAACTCGTGGAAAAACCTACGAAACAGTATATCGCAAGGAATAGGAATAAGTAATTTTTAGCGCGGGTTTGGGATTTTGTGCAAAGAATAAGAGCAGACTAAATAGAAGGGAGGTCTCCAAGATGCCGTTGTAGGCTGTAACCCTTGAACCCTTGGTTCAAGGTGAACGCAGTTTAGCAACCTTTAGGCTTCCTGAGCGAATCAGGCATGCTCACCAGCGCAATAACCACATTCTGTTTGGTATGAAATATCGGCTCAGGGGACTTACCCACTGACGCGCATCTCAGAGAAATTTGTTTTGAGAACTTTCGTTACTCAGTGATTTCATTGTACGAAATTAGAGTATAAATGCAACCTAATTTTTCGTTTTATTTTTTTACTAGTGATTGATTAATAAGCATATTTACTCTAGGGGCAATACCTGCCTCTCAGTGATTTTCACCTGATCGTGCAATGCTTGTTCAATCGTCTGCTGCAATACTTTTATTTTCTCTTCCATATTATAAGCATAATCGCGCGTTTTTGTCTTTTCTTGTGCTAATTCGTGACAGACGTTCAATGCGACAATGAAAATAAGCTGTTCAGTGTTAGTGACACCGCTTCGGTCTTTTAACGTTTTTAAGCGTTCTTCTAATTCTTTTGCTGACTCTAAGAGCGCTTCTTTTTGTTCTATTGGGCAATTAACGCGCATAGAGCGCCCAAAAATCTGAATATCAACGGGTTGTGCGGACATGGTACCTCCATACTAAAATCGTTTTCGCCAATAAAAGTAGGACATTTGGCGTAAATGTTGTTAATTTTTGCATAGCTTATGCTGAGATAGGCATTGGCGATATATTACTAGTTTAGAATAAAAATAAGCTAATAATAACTCAGACAAAAAAAGCAGGCTGGTCTAGCGGCTATCCTTGGTGGTAGCATATCACGAATCCCAAGCTAACATGACGAATTCAGATGTCTATACAAAAATCTTTACCTAACTATGAATCGTTGGACAACTTACTCCAACAGCACTCAATCGCACTCACTGCCGCCGAGATCCATGGTTTAATAACCGGACTGATTTGCGGAGGAAGCCGTGATCACGGTTGGCAAACGCTTGTTCATGATCTGGCGAATGACGGGCTTGCATTTCCGCAAACCGTTTCACAACCGTTGCGCGAGCTATATGACCTCACATTTGAAGCATTAGATGACACCGAATTTGCATTCAACATGCTATTTCCGGATGAAGACGCTTCTGTGTTTGACCATGCAGACGCACTGGCTGGCTGGGTTAACCACTTCTTACTTGGTATTGGCGTTGCTCAACCTAAATTGACTGATAAAAAAGAGATTAGTGAAGTAATTACTGATCTACGTAACATCGGTATGCTTGGTTATGATGAAGAAGAAGACCAAGAAGAGTTAGAGCAAGCATTAGAAGAAGTTGTTGAATATGTGAGAGTTGCCGTTCAACTGTGTTACATCGCACTGGCTGAGCCGAAAAAAGGTCCAACCGCTGTCGAGAATATCAAGCCCGTTCTTCACTAATCTATAATACTAGGTAGCGACCCACTAACTGTAGGCTTTCTGCATTGTCAGTCACCTACGGTTAAGGAACGGATTTACCTAATTTAAACTGATTGCCGTTTGATTTTTAGCTAATTATCAAACAAGCAACCAACCTAAAACCCAAATAATAAGGCAATAACGGTATGAATAAGCAGGAATTTATTTCTCGTCGTAATGCATTATTGGCTCAAATGGCGCCAGCAAGTGCTGCTATTATCTTCTCAGCACCGGAAGCACAACGTAATGCGGATTGCGAATATCCGTATCGCCAGCACAGTGATTTTCTGTATCTGACTGGATTTAGTGAGCCAGAAGCGGTTTTAGTTTTAATAAAAAGTGACGAGAAACATAGCCACACCGTGCTGTTCAACCGTGTTCGCGATCTCACCGCAGAAATTTGGTTTGGGCGTCGCTTAGGGCAAGATGCGGCACCGGAAAAACTCGGTGTTGATAAAGCGCTGCCATTTGATGAAATCGTTGATCAGCTCTATCAATTACTCAACGGCCTCGATGTGATTTATCACGCTCAAGGTGAATTTGATTACGCGGATAAACTGGTTTTCGGTGCGTTGGATGTCCTGCGCCGAGGAAGCCGTCGCAATTTAAAAGCCCCTCGTACTGTCATTGACTGGCGTCCAATGGTGCACGAAATGCGCCTATTTAAGTCGGATGCAGAAATGGCGGTCATGCGTAAAGCGGGTGAAATCTCGGCATTAGCGCATATTCGTGCGATGGAAACTTGCCGCCCGAATATGTATGAATATCAACTCTGTGGTGAGATTGAGTATGAATTTACTCGCCATGGTGCGCGTTTCCCATCCTATAACACCATCGTCGGTAGTGGCGAAAACGCCTGCATTTTGCACTACACAGAAAATGAATGTGCGATGAAAGATGGGGACTTAGTCCTGATTGATGCCGGTGCAGAGTTAGAAGGTTACGCCGGAGATATCACCCGAACTTTTCCTGTAAATGGAAAATTTACCAAAGAGCAGCGTGAAATTTACGATATCGTTCTTCAATCTATCAATACCGCATTAGAACTGTATCGCCCTGGTACCAGCATCCACGAAGTGACTCGCCAAATTGTTCGTATTAAAACGGAAGGCTTAGTGAAATTAGGCATTTTGCAGGGTGATGTCGAACAATTGATCGAAAACAAAGCGTATCATCCATTTTTTATGCATGGTTTAAGCCATTGGCTGGGCTTAGATGTTCATGATGTCGGTTTCTACGGTGTAGAAAGAGACCGCATTTTAGAGCCAGGCATGGTGCTGACTATTGAACCGGGATTATATATTGCGCCAGACGCTGATGTACCGCCTCAATACCGTGGTATTGGTGTTCGCATAGAAGACGATATTCTTATCACTGAAGATGGGAATGAAAATTTAACGGCGATGGTCGTCAAAGATCCTGATGAAATTGAAGCGTTAATGGCGGCAGCTAAAAAACGCTTAGGTTAAGCAGTAAAAAGTAATAATAGAAGGTAATTAACAACCTATGAATGTGATTATTGTTGGGGGAGGAATGGCTGGTGCGACATTGGCACTGGCGATTTCATCACTCAGTCAAGGACGTGTTTCGGTATCAATTATCGAAGCATCTCAACCGGATAACCAACATCCGGGCTTTGATGCACGAGCGATTGCGTTAGCGCACGGCACTTGCCAGTACTTATCATCGATAGGTGTTTGGTCTGCATTTGCTGATTGCGTCACCCCCATTAATCACGTTCATGTGTCCGATAGAGGGCACGCAGGGTTCGTTAATATTCATGCGGAAGATCATCAAATCACCGAATTGGGTAATGTGATTGAATTGCATGAAGCGGGCGCCCGTTTATTTTCACTGTTACGTAAAGCGCCCGGCGTTACACTTTATTGTCCCGCTAAAGTGGAGCATGTTGAGCGTACCGTGGAGAATGTGACTGTCACGTTAGACAGCGGTGAGCAAATCACGGGCAGTTTATTAGTGGCGGCGGATGGTAGTCGTTCCGCGATTGGCCAAGCTTGCAACATGCAATGGCAGCAAGATGATTATGGACAAGTGGCGATTATTGCCAATGTGAAAACCTCGATTGACCCCGCAGGTCGCGCCTTCGAGCGTTTTACTGAATTTGGTCCTTTGGCATTATTACCTATGTCTGAAGGGCGTAGCTCGTTAGTTTGGTGTCATCACCAAGAACATGCTGACGATATTAATGCGTGGGATGATGAAACCTTTATTCGCAAATTACAGCAAGCCTTTGGCTGGCGCTTAGGGGAAATTACCCAAGCGGGTAAACGTAATTGTTACCCATTAGTGTTAAGAAAAGCGGTGAATCCTGTCAGTCACCGTGTTGCGCTGGTGGGAAATGCGGCGCAGACATTACACCCAATTGCAGGGCAAGGTTTCAACCTTGGGATCCGTGATGTCATGCAATTAGCTGAATTAGTCGTCAATGCTCATGATAATCAGCAAGATATTGGTAGTTATTCATTGCTCAGTCAGTACCAACAAACCCGATTAGCCGACCGAGAAAAAACGGTCACCATGACTGATGGTCTGGTGCGTTTATTTGCTAATCGTTGCTTCCCATTAATCGTGGGGCGTAATTTAGGTCTGATGGTGATGGAGATGTTGCCGCCTGTTCGTGATGTTTTAGCCCGCCAAACCCTTGGCTGGGTCGCACATAAATAACCACAAAACTAAGAGGAATTAAAATATGCAATCGTTTGATGTGGTTATCGCCGGTGGTGGTATGGTTGGGCTCGCACTGGCATGTGGACTCGAAGGCAGTGGTTTACGTGTGGCGGTCGTTGAAAACCATCCACCTAAAACGCCATTCTCTGCTAACGCTCCTCATGCGCTACGCGTGTCGGCAATCAATGCTGCCAGTGAAAAATTATTGACTCATTTAGATGTGTGGTCAGTCATCAAAGGGATGCGTGCTGCCGCCTATAACGGGATGGAAGTGTGGGACAACCACAGTTTCGGCCGTATTGCTTTTTCCGCGCAAGACCAAAATCTCTCGCATTTAGGTCATATTGTTGAGAACAATGTGGTGCGCGACGCCTTATGGCAAAAAGCCAGCCAATTGCGCGATGTGACTTTACTGGCACCTGCAACTATCAAAAAGGTAGTGTGGGGGGAAAATGACGTTTTCATCACTTTAAACGATGAAAATATGTTAACGGCTCGCTTGATAGTCGGGGCAGACGGCGCAAATTCATGGTTGCGTAGCCACGCGGATATTCCGCTCACTTTCTGGGATTATGAACATACCGCACTGGTGGCAACCATTCGAACCGAACGCCCGCATGAAGGTATTGCCCGCCAAGCCTTTAATGGTGAAGGCATCCTCGCGTTCTTACCGTTAAGTGACCCGCATTTATGCTCGATTGTTTGGTCTCAACCAAACTTAGCGGCGGCTCGTCGTCAAGATTTGGATAAGTTAGAGTTTGAGAAAGAATTGACCGTCGCATTTGATGTTAATTTAGGTTTTTGCCAATTAGAAAGCGACCGTTTAACAATTCCGTTAACTGGGCGCTATGCACGCCAGTTTGCGGCGCAGCGTTTAGCGCTACTTGGGGATGCGGCTCACACCATTCATCCTCTAGCCGGTCAAGGTGTGAATCTTGGTTTTATGGATGTTGCTATGTTGATTGGTGAAATCAGAAGGCTGCACCGTGAAGGCAAAGACTTTGGTCAATATTTCTATTTGCGTGACTATGAACGTAGCCGCAAGCATAGCGCTGCGGTGATGTTAGCGGGTATGCAAGGTTTCCGTGAACTGTTTGATGGCAATAACCCTGCGAAGAAACTGCTGCGAGATATTGGCCTTGTTTTAGCGGACAGTTTGCCGGGGGTTAAACCGCAATTATTGAACCACGCAATGGGCTTGTCGGATATGCCTAAATGGTTGAAGCAACTACCGGCTAATAACGCTTAATTCCGCCTTAATTCTCTTCCAGATAACCTGAGTGTTTAATTTTAAATACTCAGGTTTTTTATTTTTTATTCCACCTCGTTAGCCTAGTCTACCAATAGCTGAGAAAAACTAATTTATCCATTATTTCGGATTAGTTTTTCTAATTCATGTGCTTTTTTGAATTTATCTGCATTTTTGGGGTAAGTCTCAATTTCGATGATATTTTGCGCAGTAATAAGCCAAATATGAAGGGATTGAGTGATCGTTCTCAATTATTTAACAAAAACCACTGGAAATGTAATGATGCAATGAGTAATACAGAGAGTACGTCACCCTATTTTTTTTTATAGCATCCAATTTCGAATGTTAGCGGTTTTGAATCAAATCCGATGATTTGCGTTTTGATGAAACGGGGTTTACAGACAAAAAATTTATGCCGTTCATCGCGCGATCACCCCATCAGACACAGTAATGTAAAGAGGGTATTCATGGTAAAGCAAACGACTCTATATGATGAGCATATAGCCTGCGGTGCAAAAATGGTGGATTTCCACGGCTGGATGATGCCACTGCACTATGGTTCGCAAATCAACGAGCATAATATTGTTCGAACCGATGCAGGAATGTTTGATGTTTCCCACATGACGATTGTTGACTTACATGGTGAAGGTTGCCGTGATTTTCTTCGTTATCTTCTCGCCAATGATATTGCTAAGCTCACCATCAAAGGTCGCGCGCTGTATACCGGTATGCTGAATGCATCGGGTGGTGTGATTGATGACCTGATTGTTTATTACCTTGAAGATGACTTCTACCGCCTTGTGGTTAACTCTGCGACGCGAGACAAAGATATTGCGTGGATTGAGCAGCACGCAAAAGATTATGCGGTCGCGATTACTGTACGTGATGATTTGGCGTTAGTTGCTGTTCAAGGTCCGAAATCTCAAGAGAAAGTTCACACTTTACTGACCGATGAACAGCGTGCCGCCATCAAAGATATGAAGCCTTTCTATGGTGTACAAACTGGCGATCTATTTATTGCGACCACAGGCTACACGGGTGAAAAAGGGTATGAAATTGCGATGCCAAAACAGCAGATCGTGGATTTCTGGCATAAATTGTTGAAAGCTGGCGTTCACCCTGCTGGTTTGGGGGCTCGCGATACTCTGCGCCTTGAAGCGGGTATGAATCTCTATGGGCAAGATATGGATGAATCTATTTCTCCATTAGCGGCCAATATGGGGTGGACAATTGCTTGGGAGCCGCAAGACAGAAACTTTATCGGTCGTGAAGCGCTGGAAAAACAGCGGGCCAAGGGTACCGATAAGCTGGTGGGCATCGTGATGCGCGAAAAAGGCATTCTGCGTGCCGAACAGGTTGTGCGCTTTACGGATGAATCAGGTAAATTGCATGAGGGGGTGATCACCAGTGGTTCATTCTCTCCAACGTTAGGTTTCAGTATCGCGTTAGCGCGTGTACCAAGTGATATTAAAAATCACGCCATCGTTGAAATCCGTCAGAGGGAAATGCCGGTTGAAGTGGTAAAACCCGGATTTGTCCGTGAAGGTAAGGCATTAGTGTAATTAGATATTTTCTAATACAAATTGATTTTAAAACGTTTTCTCAAAAACTTTTTCTCAAGAACATATGGTCAGAATCAAAAGAGAGGCTAGAAATGAGCAATGCACCTAAAGAATTAAGATATACCCGCGAACACGAATGGCTGCGTGATGAAGGTAATGGTGAATTCACGGTGGGTATCACTGAACATGCGCAAGAAACTTTAGGCGACATGGTGTTTGTTGATTTACCGGACGTGGGTGATGTAGTGAGCGCAGGGGACGACTGTGCTGTCGTTGAGTCTGTGAAAGCAGCATCCGATATTTATGCACCGATTAGTGGTGAAATCATTGCCGTTAACAATGCACTCAGCGACTCTCCAGAGCTGGTGAACGAATCGCCATATCAAGAAGGTTGGATTTTCCGTATTAAGATGAGCGATGACTCTCAGTTAGCTGACCTTATCGACGCTCAAGGTTATCTGAGCATGATCGCTGCGGAAGAGTAATTCACCGCTCCCAACTTTGTGCTGTAGCGAAATGGCTCGCTACAGTGCGAAGTTCCAAAAAAATAGAGCGTATTTTTCATCAAGGTGAGTGTGATCTCGTCCACTGACCTCACAGTTTATCAATAGGTTTATCATCGCTAGAGTCTTATAACCTACGCTACGCATAGCAAAAAGGATGGGAACACAGATATGTCGATGTCACTGAGTCAACTAGAAAACCGTTCAGAATTCATCTCGCGCCATATAGGGTCATCAGAACAACAAATAAAAACCATGTTAGGTACTGTTGGCGCGACTTCCCTCGATAATTTAATGGACAAAATTGTCCCGAAAGCCATTTTACTGCCTGAGCCACCAAGAGTCGGCGGTGGTGCTACCGAGCAAGAAGCCCTCGCAGAATTAAAAGGGATTGCCTCCCTGAATAAACGTTATAAAAGTTACATCGGCATGGGCTATGCCCCAGTGATCCTTCCTCCTGTTATCTTACGTAATTTGCTCGAAAACCCAGGTTGGTATACAGCTTATACTCCTTACCAGCCCGAAGTTTCCCAAGGTCGTCTTGAGTCACTGCTGAACTTCCAGCAATTAACGATTGATTTAACCGGCTTAGATTTAGCTTCAGCGTCGTTATTGGATGAAGCAACAGCCGCTGCGGAAGCGATGGCCATGGCCAAACGCATCAGTAAATTGAAAAATGCAGAGCGCTTTTTTGTTGCGGATGATGTCCATCCTCAAACTCTTGATGTTGTGCGGACTCGTGCGGGTACATTTGGTTTTGAAGTGATTGTGGACAGCGCAGAGAAAGTACTGGAACACGAAGGTGTATTCGGTGCATTACTGCAACAGGTGGGCACCACGGGGAATATCCACGATTACAGCGAGCTATTTGCCAAACTAAAAGCGAAGAACATTGTTAGCTGTGTGGCTGCCGATATGATGGCATTAGTGCTATTAACAGCACCTGCAAAGCAAGGGGCTGATATCGTTTTCGGTTCGGCGCAGCGTTTTGGTGTTCCAATGGGGTACGGTGGTCCTCATGCTGCGTTCTTTGCCTGTAAAGATGAGTTCAAACGTGCGATGCCGGGACGCATTATCG
Organism: Providencia sp. PROV202; assembly: GCF_028479565.1. Taxonomy (NCBI): domain Bacteria; kingdom Pseudomonadati; phylum Pseudomonadota; class Gammaproteobacteria; order Enterobacterales; family Morganellaceae; genus Providencia; species Providencia sp. PROV202. The sequence goes on from NZ_JAMPNV010000009.1 coordinate 144,809, forward strand.
GGGTTTCTCGTGATGCGGCGGGTCATACTGCGCTACGTATGGCGATGCAAACCCGTGAACAGCATATCCGCCGTGAAAAAGCGAACTCCAACATTTGTACCTCCCAAGTTTTACTGGCCAATATTGCTGCGATGTACGCGGTGTATCATGGACCTGAAGGCTTGAAAATGATTGCTCAGCGCATTCATCGCTTTAGCTCGATTTTTGCGAAAGCGCTTACAGAGTCAGGCATCGCTCTACGCCATAAAACGTGGTTCGATACTCTGGCTATCGAAGTGGCAGACAAAGCGGCTGTTTTAGTGCGTGCCGAAAAAGCGCAAATAAACTTGCGCACAGATATTCACGGTGCAGTGGGCGTCACGTTCAGTGAAATCACCACACGCCAAGACCTGAACGAATTGTTCTTTGTGATCACGGGTATTGACCAAAAACTGGATTTCGAAAAATTAGATAAGCAAGTTTCAGAAAGTGAAAGTGCAATTCCAGCCGCCATGTTGCGTGATGACGTGATTTTATCTCATCCTAATTTCCATCGTTATCATAGCGAAACGGAAATGATGCGCTATATGCACAGCTTAGAGCGTAAGGATTTAGCGCTGAACCAAGCGATGATCCCATTAGGTTCTTGCACCATGAAACTGAATGCTGCTGCTGAAATGTTGCCAATTACGTGGCCTGAATTTGGCGAATTACACCCGTTCTGTCCACCGGAGCAGGCGCAAGGCTATCACCAAATGATTGAGCAGCTTTCCCACTGGTTAGTTCAATTGACGGGATATGATGCTGTCTGTATGCAGCCTAACTCAGGGGCTCAAGGGGAATATGCGGGGCTATTAGCTATCCGTCGTTACCATGAAAGTCGCAATGAAGGCGCTCGTAATATCTGTTTGATCCCAGCCTCAGCTCACGGAACTAACCCTGCATCTGCTCACATGGCGGGTATGGAAGTCGTGGTAGTACGTTGTGATGATGAAGGTAACATTGACCTTGTTGACCTACGAGAAAAAGCGCAGGAGCACAGTGCTGCACTCTCTTGCGTGATGGTGACTTATCCGTCAACTCACGGTGTTTATGAAGAGAGCATTCGCGAAGTGTGTGAAATTATCCACCAATATGGCGGGCAAGTTTACTTAGATGGCGCGAATATGAATGCCCAAGTGGGATTGACAACACCGGGCTTTATCGGTGCGGATGTGTCTCACTTGAACTTACATAAAACCTTCTGTATTCCGCATGGCGGTGGCGGCCCAGGTATGGGACCTATCGGCGTGAAAAAACATTTAGCACCGTTTGTACCGGGTCACTCTGTCGTTACTCAAGAGATGCTGACCGAGCAAGGTGCAGTTTCTGCAGCGCCATTTGGTAGTGCTTCGATACTGCCAATTAGCTGGATGTATATCCGCATGATGGGCTCTCACGGGCTGAGAAAAGCTAGCCAAGTGGCAATCTTGAATGCGAACTATATTGCTAAGCGCTTAGCGGGTCGCTATGAGATCCTGTATACCGGACAAGAAGGTTATGTGGCTCACGAATGTATCGTGGATCTACGTCCAATCAAAAAAGATACGGGTATCAGCGAGCTGGATATTGCTAAGCGCCTGATTGACTATGGTTTCCATGCGCCAACGATGTCATTCCCAGTGGCGGGCACGTTGATGATCGAACCTACTGAGTCAGAAAGTATTGTGGAAATCGACCGCTTTATCGATGCCATGCTGGCTATCCGCGATGAGATTGATCAAGTGGTTCAAGGTAAATGGACGCTGGAAGATAACCCGTTAGTGAATGCGCCACACGTTCAAACCGAATTAGCAGAAGAGTGGGAACATGGTTATAGCCGTGAATTGGCGGTATTCCCATCTCATGCAACGCGAGTGAACAAGTATTGGCCTGCGGTAAAACGCCTTGATGATGTTTATGGCGACCGCCATTTACATTGTTCTTGCGTGCCTATCGATGAGTATATGTAATTAATTTTCTAGCTTTTTAATATGAAAACGCCAGATATTTATCTGGCGTTTTTTGTTTTATTTTTTAACTATAGCAGCCAGCCTTTTTGGTGGGCTTGCTCTAATTGCTGCTTAAGCTGCAACCAAAATTCGGGCAGGATCTCCTGAATATAGTCACACTTACTGACGACCTGCTCATGGCGAATATGATTTTCAACCCAGCTTTGACCTTGATTATGCAAGTTCAATAACATTGGCATCGCTCTGTCAATGGCATTGGCATATTTCGATTCCAAGGTTTCAACAGCATCATATTCATTCCATAATGCTAAGAACTCAGCATTTTGAGGACTAGGCAGTAAGTTAAACAGGCGGTTAGCTGCTTTGACTTCTTCATCATGAATAGCTTCACGAGCGGCATTATCAAACACTAAAACGTCACCCGCATCGATTTCGACGATATCATGAACGAGCGCAAGTTTAATGGCACGTTCGAGGTTAACACCCGGTACATAAGGAGCAAAAGCCATCGCAGCAACAGCAAACTGCCAGCTATGTTCGGCGGTGTTTTCGTGTCTTTCGCGGTTTAATAACTTATTCTTGCGATAAACGCTTTTCAGTTTATCGAGCTCCATCAAAAATTGGACGACTTCAGTAAAAGCCCCAAAATTCAAAACGTCGAGTGGCTTATTACTTGTTGCAGATGACATAAAAACCCCAGTTATTTATCTTCTTCTAATGAATAAGGTAGTGGTGCAATGGTCAGGCGGTTTTGTTCGTCACCCATAACGCGAAACAGACTATCGGCTTCCATATCGTTATTCATGATGATTTGGATGCTAAGTTCTCCATTCCCTAAACGCACAGCAGCAAGCACTGTTCCAGTACGGCGCCAATTTTCACCCAGTTGCCACTCAACACCATCACCAATAGTAGGAAGTGAGGAACCTGTGCCCGTTAGCCAGTACATAGCGCGTTTATTGGCACCACGGAACTTGGCGCGTGCGACCATTTCTTGGCCGGTATAGCAGCCTTTTTTAAAGCTAATACCGTGAGGAATAGCTTGTAAATTTGCCGCTTGTGGCAGATGTTGGGCACTATTTTCTTGGTCGATAACGGCAAAGCCTGCGGCAATGTCTAATGCTAACCATTGTTGGTCAGAAACCTGTGTTGCATTTAAGGTCTCTGCGAGATTTTGTGCAGTCGCTTCATCCGTAATAATTAAAAAACGCTCTGCGGGAAGATCAAAATGCAGAAGGGTGCTGTTGCCATCGGCAACAACTTGGTTTTGGGTATCCGGTAGTGTGGCGAACACGGACGAAAGTGCTTCTCGCGCCCCTTGTCCTGCAACGCCAAGTAATTTCAGTTCCGGTTTCTTTTCAAAAGTGACTTTAGAGAAAACCGCGTATTTTTTTAATTCAGCGAGCTGGGCATCGGCAACACTGCGTCTTTCAATATAAGAAAAACCGTCTAAGTGATGGAATAAGCGTAGGTCACTCCACATTTTCCCTTTGGGATCGCAATGGGCGGTTAATGTGTGCGCATGTTCAAGTGTGCTGATATCGGCGGTGACTTGCCCTTGCAGATATTTTTCTGCATCGGCGCCGTGGAGATGAATAAGTTCCCAGTTTTCCAGTGAAATCAAAACAAGGGGCAAAGACTGAGAATCGAGGGGAAACTGTTGTGTGTTGTCTACATGGGAAGTCATGATTTCACCTGTTGTTCTTTATCTGATAATGGTGCTTAATGGTAAAATAGCTAGGTCACATTGCAAGCCTAAACCCGCATTAAAGTTCCGTTATCTTATTATTCAGCATAAGAGGGTAAATAGTTTGTAGAAAAACGGTATTTTACAACCTAAAATGTGAACTATGTAGAGTGTGACATGTTTTATTGACAGATTATCTGATAGAGTATTTAAAATAATCAATCTTATCAGTCAACTGCAACAAAAGGTCGTAGTGAAATGGATAATGGAATGCCTAGCGGGCAAAGTCAAATCGATATCAATAACAAGGCGCGAATTCATTGGGCGTGCAGAAGAGGCATGCGTGAGCTTGATATTTCTATCATGCCATTTTTTGAATATGAATATGACGAGCTAACAGATCACGACAAACGTGTTTTTGTGCGCCTGCTCGAGTGTCCAGACCCAGATTTGTTCAATTGGTTGATGAATCACGGGCGTCCGGAGGACGAAGAACTGTTCTCTATGATTAAACTCATTCAAGAAAGAAATAAAAATCGTGGTCCTGTGGAAATCTAATCTTTCCATTTCATGGAAAACTCAGCTTTTTTCCACCTGTCTTCATGGGGTAACGGGCATTATTTTGCTGGTTGCACCATGGGCCCCAGGTAATTCAATGATTTGGCTGCCATTGTTAGTTGTGTTGGTAGCAAGTTGGGCAAAAAGCCAAAAAAATATCAGTAAAGTCAAAGGTGTGGCTGTATTGGTGAATGGCAACAAGCTGCAATGGAAAAAGAATGAGTGGGAAATTATCAAAGCACCATGGTGTAGCCGCTTTGGTATTTTATTAACGCTTAATGCGTTGCAAGGTAAGCCTCAGAAGCTCCGCTTGTGGATTGCAAAGGATTCCGTTTCCGAAGAGAACTGGCGCAATCTCAATCAATTACTACTGCAATATCCTGATATTTGATATTGCAGTGAGTTGTACTTGGTGTTTAAAGAGCAGCTTCAATTTCTTGTAGGATCTGCTCGCACCATTGTGCGACTCGCTCATCAGTTTGTTCAAACTGGTTCACATCATCTAATGCAAGACCCACAAACATCGTACCATCTTCAGTGAGCGGTTTCGGGCTTTCAAACTCATAGCCTTCAGTCGGCCAAAAGCCAATAAACTGTGCGCCAGTCGGTTTAAGCTGGTGATAGAGCATGCCGAGTGCATCTAAAAACCATTCGCTATAGTCAACTTGGTCACCCATGCCATACATTGCGACCATTTTATCCGCAAGGTTAAGTTTGGGAAGCGCTTCCCAAATTTCTAGCCAATCTTCCTGAATTTCACCAAAATCCCACGTAGGGATCCCCAAAATAAGAACATCGTACTGTTCCATTAATTCTGGCGGTGTATCGTTGACGTTATGGAGGGTAATGAAATCATCACCAAGAATGTCACGTATTTTTTCTGCGACCATTTCGGTATAGCAGGTACTTGAACCGTAAAAAAGACCTATTTTCATATATATTATTACTATATCCAGCGCTGGTTTTTATCACGAGGGACGTATTGTAACAGATGGTGCTACAATCAGGCATAATAGATTGCACTGTAATAATAAAGAGGCATAGGATCTGGCGTGGAACGTAAACAACTAAATCCTTTAATTGAACAGTTTCTTGATACAATTTGGTTGGAGCAAGATCTTGCTGAAAACACCTTGGCATCTTATCGTAATGATCTGCAATCGTTAGATAGATGGCTGGATGCACAGCAATTGCATTTGGAAAGTGTTCAGTCGATTGATTTGCAATCTTTTCTCGCAGAACGCATTGATGGCGGATACAAAGCCGCAAGTTCTGCGCGTTTATTAAGTTCGATTCGCCGGTTATTTCAATATTTTTACCGCGAAAAGATAAGAGCGGATGATCCTTCTGCGGTAATCGCAGCACCAAAAATTCCGCAGCGATTACCCAAAGATCTCAGTGAACAACAAGTTGAAGATTTGTTGAATGCACCTGCGACTGAAGACTCGCTTGAGTTACGAGACAAAGCTATGTTGGAAGTACTGTATGCCTGTGGCTTACGAGTCTCTGAGCTGATAGGACTAACATTTTCGGATATCAGCTTGCGTCAAGGTGTCGTTCGGGTCGTTGGTAAAGGTGATAAAGAGCGTTTGATCCCTCTGGGAGAAGAGGCGATTTACTGGTTGGAAAAATATATCGCGCAGGGGCGCCCAGATTTACTGAATGGGAAAACTAGCGATGTTTTATTTCCAAGCAAACGTGGTACGAAGATGACCCGCCAGACATTTTGGCACCGAATAAAATATTATGCCGTTCTTGCTAATATTGATGGGGATGCGTTATCTCCTCACGTATTAAGGCATGCATTTGCAACCCATTTATTGAATCACGGCGCGGACTTGCGCGTTGTACAAATGTTGTTAGGTCACAGTGACCTATCCACAACCCAAATTTACACACATGTCGCTACTGAGCGGCTACGTGCTTTACATGAGCAGCATCATCCAAGAGGGTGATGGGTGAAAAGGATAAATATGAAACGCAAACTACTTGTTTTAGCCGCCTGCATCGCCTCATTAACGGCATCGGTTTATGGCGCAACGGAAGAAAAACTGATTATCGAAAAACTGGCACATTATAATATGCAAGTGGAATCCATTAAGCCCTCCCCAATTGTGGGATTAAATACGGTGGAAACGGATAACGGCGTAATTTATGTGACGGATGACGGTAAATACCTGTTGCAAGGTCCAATTTATGATCTCAGCGGAAAAGTTCCGGTGAACATCAGCAACCAGCCTTTATTGAAGAAGATGGAAGCGTTGAAAAACGAGATGATCATCTTCAAAGCACCTAATGAAAAATATGCGATAACTGTCTTTACTGATATTAGCTGTGGTTACTGTAAGAAATTGCACGAAACAGTGGGGGAGCTAAACAGTAAAGGGGTGACTGTGCGCTATTTAGCCTTCCCGCGTCAAGGGATGAAGAGCGACACGGCAAAACAGATGGCATCAATCTGGTGTAATGCGTTACCAAAAGATGCGTTGACTAAAGCGTTCAAAGGTGACGAAGTTGCCATGATTGATGACTGTAAAATTGATTTAGGTAATCATTTGAAATTAGGTCAATTATTTAAAGTTACGGGAACACCAGCCATTGTTTTACCAAGCGGACAAGTACTCCCTGGCTTTTTAAAACCTGACGAATTACTCCAAATACTTGAACAGAAATAATCATCATTGTGAATGTCGAAACTTTTTTACGTCAACGAGAATTAACGGGTGATGCTGCGGCATTACCTAATGTTCCTGAACTTTTACAGCGTATTTATGCCTCTAGAGGGATAACCTCTCTCGCCCAATTGGAGCGTAAAGCGTCTAATTTGCTTGATTATCGTTCGCTATCAGGGGTTGAAAATGCACTAACGCTGCTCTATTTGGCGCTAGTGGAGCACCAAAAAATCACTATCGTTGGGGATTTTGATGCTGATGGTGCAACGAGCACCGCATTAGCTATACGTGCGCTTAAAGCGATGGGGTATAGGAATTTAAACTATATCGTCCCGAACCGTTTTGAAAACGGCTATGGTTTAACGCCATTAGTGGTGGATGAAGCCTATAAGCAGGGAACTGACCTGATTATTACGGTGGATAACGGTATTTCTTCTCATGATGGCGTGGTTACTGCTCACGAGTATGGGATGAAGGTGATTATTACCGATCACCATTTACCGGGAGAAACGCTACCGACGGCGGATGCTATCATCAACCCGAATCTTAATGATTGCCAATTTGCCTCGAAATCACTGGCCGGTGTTGGGGTAACGTTTTATTTAATGTCAGCGTTAAGAGCCCATTTACGCCAGCAGCAGTGGTTTGAAAAACAAGGGATTAGCGAGCCTAATTTAGCGGAATACCTTGATTTAGTTGCGCTGGGTACCGTAGCAGACGTGGTGCCATTAGATACGAACAACCGAATTCTGGTGCACCAAGGGTTGAACAGAGTGAGAGCTGGGCGCTGCTGCGCGGGGATAAAAGCATTAATTGAGGTGTCCAAACGAGATGCCTCTCGTCTAGTCGCGAATGATTTTGGCTTTGCTCTGGGGCCTAGACTTAACGCGGCAGGTCGGCTGGATGATATGTCTGTCAGTATTGAATTACTACTGACGGATGATATGGCGCATGCACGCCAGCTAGCCAATGAGTTGGATGGTTTAAACCAAACTCGTCGTGAAATTGAAGCGGGTATGCAGCAAGAAGCATTGGTGCTATTTAACAAAATAGAATACAGCGAAAATCAGTTACCGAATGGTTTAGCGCTATATCATCCCGAATGGCATCAAGGGGTGGTTGGGATCTTGGCTTCACGAATTAAAGAGCAGTTTCACCGTCCCGTTATTGCGTTCGCGCCAGCCGGAGATGGGTTATTAAAAGGTTCAGGTCGTTCTGTGCAAGGCGTGCATATGCGCGATGCATTAGAGCGATTAAATACGTTGCAACCGGGTTTAATGCAAAAGTTTGGTGGGCACGCTATGGCTGCGGGTCTGTCGCTCGAAGAAAGCAAATTTGACGCATTCAAATACCATTTCGAAACGCTGATGGGAGAGCTTATTCAACCTGAGCAATTATCGGGTGTTATTTGGAGTGATGGCGAATTATTGCGTAATCAGTTGTCATTAGAGACGGCTGAATTACTTCGCGAAAGCGGCCCGTGGGGGCAATCTTTTCCTGAACCTGTATTTGATGGGCACTTCCAGTTATTGCAACAAAAACTGGTGGGCGAGAAACATTTAAAATTGATGTTAGAACCCGTCAATGGCGGTCCGATGTTGGATGGCATTATGTTCAATATTGATGTCCGCAGATGGCCAGATAATAGCGTCAAAAAAGCGAAAATTGCGTTTAAGTTAGATGTGAACGAGTTCCGTGGTAATAAAAATGTGCAATTGATGATTGAACATATTTGGCCAGATTAAAACCACGGTAAAAGTTCGTTCAGAAATAGAGGATTGATGCCCTATAAACCTGACAGGAATTCCGTTATACTAAACGGTTCGTGAATGAAAATATTTATCTTTATTGATCAACTATAAGATAGTGAAAATGACGTTTGAAATAAACCCAGTAAAAAGCAAAATTCAGGACCTGTCTGAACGGACAACGGTTCTGAGGGGGTATCTTTGACTATGATGCCAAGAAAGAACGCTTAGAAGAAGTGAATGCAGAACTTGAGCAACCGGATGTCTGGAATGAACCAGAACGTGCTCAAGCACTTGGCAAAGAACGCTCTTCCCTTGAGGCGATTGTTGAGACAATTGACCAACTAACTCAAGGTATTGAAGACGTAGAAGGTTTATTGGAATTAGCGGTAGAAGCTGATGACGAAGAAACATTCAACGAAGCGGGCGCTGAGTTAGACGTACTGCAAGGCAAGTTAGAACAACTTGAATTCCGCCGTATGTTCTCCGGTGAATATGACAGTGCTGACTGCTACATCGACTTACAAGCAGGTTCTGGCGGTACAGAAGCGCAAGATTGGGCGAGTATGCTTATGCGTATGTATCTGCGTTGGGCTGAGTCAAAAGGCTTCAAAACAGAAATTATTGAAGAGTCAGATGGTGATGTGGCGGGTTTAAAATCTGCAACAATTAAAATCATCGGTGATTATGCCTATGGCTGGTTAAGAACAGAAACAGGTGTTCACCGTTTAGTGCGTAAAAGCCCATTTGACTCCGGTGGTCGTCGTCATACCTCATTTAGTTCAGCGTTTATCTATCCTGAAGTTGATGATGATATTGATATCGAAATTAACCCTGCTGATTTACGTATCGACGTATACCGTGCCTCGGGTGCCGGTGGTCAGCACGTTAACAAAACTGAGTCTGCGGTACGTATCACCCATATACCGACCAACATTGTGACTCAGTGCCAGAACGACCGTTCACAGCATAAAAACAAAGATCAAGCCATGCGCCAGTTAAAAGCGAAATTATACGAACTGGAAATGCAGAAGAAGAACGCAGATAAGCAAGCGATGGAAGAGAATAAATCGGACATTGGCTGGGGAAGCCAAATTCGTTCTTACGTCCTTGATGATGCACGCATTAAAGACTTACGTACTGGTGTGGAAACGCGTAACACGCAAGCCGTGCTGGATGGTGATTTGGATAAATTCATTGAAGCTAGTTTAAAAGCTGGCCTGTGAGGAAAAAATGTCTCAAGAGCAACAGGGTGCAGAACAAGCTCCCGATTTAAATAACGAACTCAAAGCCCGTAAAGAAAAACTGGTTGCGTTGCGCGAACAGGGTATTCCATTCCCAAATGATTTTCGTCGTGAAAATGTCTCCGACAAGCTTCACGCTGAATTTGGTGAAAAATCAGCTGAAGAGCTGGAAGACCTGAACATTGAAGTGACTATCGCGGGTCGTATGATGACTCGTCGTATCATGGGTAAAGCGTCATTTGCAACATTGCAAGATGTTGGTGGCCGTATTCAGATTTACGTTTCACGTGATGATCTGCCAGAAGGCATCTACAACGAGCAGTTTAAAAAATGGGACTTAGGTGACATTTTAGGCGCTAAAGGTCGTTTATTTAAAACTAAAACAGGCGAATTGACTGTTCACTGTCATGAAGTTCGTTTGTTGACTAAAGCTCTGCGTCCATTACCAGACAAATTCCACGGTTTATCAGACCAAGAGACACGTTATCGTCAACGTTACCTTGACCTGATTGCTAACGACGAGTCTCGTAACACTTTCATCATCCGTTCTAAGATCTTAGCTGAAGTTCGTAACTTCATGGTTGAGCATGGATTCATGGAAGTAGAAACCCCAATGATGCAAGTTATCCCTGGTGGTGCTTCTGCGCGTCCATTTGTTACGCATCATAATGCGTTAGATATCGATATGTATCTGCGTATTGCGCCAGAACTGTATCTGAAGCGCTTAGTTGTAGGTGGTTTTGAGCGTGTATTCGAAATCAACCGTAACTTCCGTAACGAAGGTTTATCTCCACGCCATAACCCAGAATTCACGATGATGGAACTGTATATGGCGTATGCCGATTACCGTGACCTAATTGTGCTGACTGAAGACTTGTTCCGTATCTTAACGCAGAAAGTATTAGGCAATACCGTTGTTAAATACGGTGAGCAAGAGTTCGATTTTGGTAAGCCATTTACCAAAATGACCATGAAAGAAGCTATCTGTAAATACCGTCCAGAAACTAACGTTGCTGATCTGGATGATATGGATAAAGCGGTTGCGATTGCTCAGTCTATCGGTATCAAGATTGAGAAGAGCTGGGGCTTAGGTCGTGTTCAGTGTGAAATCTTTGAAGAAGTTGCTGAAAGCCACTTAATTCAGCCGACCTTTATCACTGAATATCCAGCTGAAGTTTCTCCTTTAGCACGCCGTAATGATGACAACCCATTCATTACAGACCGCTTCGAATTCTTCATTGGTGGTCGTGAAATCGGTAACGGTTTCTCTGAGTTAAATGACGCAGAAGACCAAGCAGAGCGTTTTGCTGAGCAAGTTCGTCAGAAAGACGAAGGTGACGACGAAGCGATGTTCTACGACGAAGATTACGTAACTGCATTAGAGCACGGTTTACCACCAACAGCAGGTTTAGGTATTGGTATTGACCGCATGGTCATGCTATTTACCAATAGCCATACTATTCGTGATGTAATTCTATTCCCTGCATTACGTCCTAGCAAAGCTTAATCTTTGCTTTTCATGCCCAGTTAATAACTGGGCATGAATATTATCAATTAATCATGATATTTTTATTTAATTCTCTCATTCAAGCCCACAATTAATTTGTTGTATCTTTCCAGTATAAAAATAAAAATCTGCGTTACATCACGTTATGCGTTAATTTAAGCTCAATATCTTTTTAAGATAACTGCTATTCATTGACTACTTTAATAAGTGTAGAATTTTATTTTACTCAATACTTATCTTTATCATCGGAGTAGCTTTTATCATTTCATTGGGATATTCCAAAATGTGAGTATTTTCAATTTTTGAGTGAGTAAATGTACTTGTTTGTAATACCATGATTCTAAGTTGATTAATTAGACTAAGTTTAGAAAAACCTGAAAGATAGGATGAGTAAGCAAAGGTTACTTTGATTTATTACTAATAAAATGTGTTTTTGATGTTAATTAATGTGCAAGAGTCACCAATAAACACAAGTATGCGATATCTTATTTAAAGAGATATGAGTATTCATATACTGAAATAACAATCCCGTGATTGTAAAACTAAATTGGCACAAAATAAAAATGCATAAGATTTATGAGAAGTCTCTATTTCTCTATTCGGCTATATAGAAAATAGCGAGTTTTTAGCTTACACTAGGTTTCTAGGACATCATAATAATAGCGAAGAAAAGTACTGGTAAGGTAAATATATGTTTTTAAAAAATAAATTTTATGTCGCGTCTTTGCTTGCGGTAAGCACAGCTTTACTTTCTGGCTGTGTCACTGGTCCAAATGCGCAAAAGACGGCATTAGCTGATTCTCAAGCAACCACAGCGGCAACGAATAATTCACAGCAAAATAGTAAGGCTGATGATTCTTACCCTGAATCCCAGAATGTTTTAAATAATGCTTTAGATCGTTCACCAAATGCTGTTGAACAGCAAGGTGTTGCGCCACTAAATACTTGTATTAAAGAACTCAGTTCTCTGAAAACGCTATCACCAGAAAGTTATAATCGCCTGGTAGGATCATTTAAAGAAGTGAGTGAAATTAATCAGCTTTACAAACAAATCGAAGCAACTGCTAGCCCAGATACTATTGAGCTATTGCAAATGGCTATAGAATCTAAAACAAAAGTTCTTTGTGCTAAGGTGCGTTACAACGCAGTGCTATCAACGGAATCAACTTTGCAGAAAATTAATGGATTATGAGACTTAACCTAAGGCTTTGTGTCTCTTTGGCACTTTTTTCGACATGTTTTTCAACAGCTTCCTACGCGGAGCGTTTTAATAATGTCATCGATGACTTTGATACTTACCTTCAATCTGAAAATGAAGGTCAAAAACCAAAGCCACGACCTGTCGAAGTACCACTGAGTGTTAAATCACAAGCCCAAGGTTATGATGTCTTATCCTCTCTTTCGCCAGTTCCTGTGCCGAAAGAAAACCGTCAAGTTACGACGGGTAAAGCAAAGAGCACAAAAGAAAAAAAGGTGGCTCAGCGATCATCGAATACGGTGACGTCATCTCAATCTCAAAGTACAAAAGCATCGGTATCAACGCCTGTTGAGCCTAAAACTCCAGTTCAAGTAACAGAACCAGCTCAAGTAGCAGGCACAGAAATAAAACCTGCTATCGACGTCTGTTCGTTGCCTTCTGAGTCTCAATCTTACCAGCCTGCATCTTCCTATTTGCTACAAGGTAATCAATGGAATCCTAAGTATTTGGCGAAGGATTTTGCCAAATACCAAGTCATTATTGATCCGCTTGGCTTATATTCTTCGAATTTCACGAAGAAAGCAGGGACTGATAACTCAGTCAATTTGGCTCAGTTAGCAAAACTCATTGAGCAGCAGCAATTAAAAAATCTGTATCGCTTTGGTGTTGCCCAAGGTGTTGGTGAGCTGATTTCGTACAATAGGCTGTTAACGGATGGTCAATTAGTCACTAAGCTAACTAATTACAATAAAGACATTGCTGAATTAAATCGCATCATTACTGAAAAGCAAACGACGATAGCTAAACTCAGTGACGACATTGCAGCAAGTAAGTTACAAATTGAGCAATTACAAAATGTTGTAAAATCTGTTGATAATAAAGCTGTTATCGATGGGCTGAACAATGAATTAACCAAATCGCAGAAAGTGATTGCTGAAAAGCAAGCTAATCTGGATAACCTTACCAAACAGAATAATCAGTCATTAGACACTATCAAGCAGTTGGAAAAACAGCTGGGTGATGGTGTGATTGAAGCGACAAATGCGAAAAAACAACTTGCTGACAAAGACAAGCAAGTCACGGATGCTCATCAGCGTATCGAGCAATTAACCACTGAGATTGCCAAACTGCAATCTGACGCAAAACAACAATTGCAGTCATCCGGCAATACGGATGAGCAGTTGAAATCGGTGAATGCCAACTTAGTTAAGCAAGAAGCCTTGCTGAAACAGCGTGAGGATGAGCTAAAGCTGGCTCAAGCGCAAAAAAGTGATGTCCAATCCGCACTGAAGCAACAGCAAGATGCGGTTAAGCAGCTTGAGCAACAGAATCAGCAACTGGCTGAGCAAATGAAGCAGCAGTTGGCCGACAAAGACAAGCAAGTCACGGATGCTCATCAGCGTATCGAGCAATTAACCACTGAGATTGCCAAACTGCAATCTGACGCAAAACAACAATTGCAGTCATCCGGCAATACGGATGAGCAGTTGAAATCGGTGAATGCCAACTTAGTTAAGCAAGAAGCCTTGCTGAAACAGCGTGAAGATGAGCTAAAGCTGGCTCAAGCGCAAAAAAGTGATGTCCAATCCGCACTGAAGCAACAGCAAGATGCGTTTAAGCAGCTTGAACAACAGAATCAGCAACTGACAGATAAAGTAAAACAAAAATCTGCGGTAGAAGCTGAATTAGCTACCTCTAAGCAGCAGCTAGCTAAGGCTAATATAGACTTGCAAAACGTGAAGCAAGAGCTGGAAAGTAAAGCTGTGTTGATGGCTCAAGCTAGCGACAAACAAGTTAAAGCTTTGTCGGAGCAAAATCAGAAGCTCTTGACTCAACTCGCTGAAAAATCACAGCAGAACGACAAAGCTCAAGCGACATTAGTTGAGCAAACTGCCAAGTTAGTACAAAAAAATGCACTGGATGTTGAGTTAGCAGAAGCGAAGAAACAGCAGGCGACTCAGCAAAATGCTCATGAAAAAATTGCTAAGCAACTGGCTGATAGCCAAAATCAGTACACACAGCTACAAGCACAGCTAGCATCGAATGAACAAAGTTATGCGGATGCGAAAAAACAGTTAGCGCAAGCAAATACTGAAGTGCAAAAACTGCGTGCTGAATTAGAAAAACAGACTGAACTTGCAGGCAAAGATACTGACCTACAAGTCAAAGAATTAACGGCGGAATTACATAAGCAAATTAACTTACTCAAAGGCCGAGAAGAAGCTTTAACAAAGTTAGATTTAGAGAATAAAAGCATCCAAGATTCGTTAAAAGCGCAACTGTCTGATAAACAGCAGCTAGAGTCTCAAAATGTTCAGTTGATGTCGCAAACCAAAGAAAAAGAAGCATTGATTGCTAAGCTTGAAAGTGACCTTGCCAATCGTAACAAACAGCAAGCAGAGATCGAGCAAAAGCTACTAGATGCGAACAAACAATTGAATGCGTTGAAGTTAGATGCTGAAAAATTTAATGCCGAGAATCTCTCGAAAAAAGATCAGGAATTGCTTCAACTTAAGAAACAACTCGATGAAAAAACAGCAGCGGATAACAAGTCTAAGCTGGAGCTTGCTAGTGTTCAAGATAGTTTAAAGAAAGCAAAAGATGAGCTGGCATCCTTGAAAGCATTTTCAACGGATGAGGGATTGAAAACACAAATTAGGGATCTCAATCAGCGCGTGACTCAGTTACGTGAAGAGAATGATGCATTAAGAGCGAGTAAAAAAACACCTACAGGCAAGACACCGACCATTATCCAAATCCCATCTGCGGATAATGCGACTATTGCTAAAGAGAATGAAAAGCGGAATCAGAAGATCCTGCAGGATATAAAACAGCAGAAATACAGTAAGTTAGATAACTATACTTACTATAAGGTTTTACAAAAAGGTACGCCAATTACAAATGTGAAAGATAAGAAAATCACATTGATTATGCGTGAACAACTCACCGATGGTAAGGTGACCGTTATGCATACAGAGAAAAATCCAATGGTGTTACCTTATGATCAACTTCCACCACCAATGAACTCGTTCGTAGAAAAAGTGGGTGTAGGTGGAATGGTCAAAATTTATATTGAGCCTGAAGGTGGTTATGGTCCAGAAGGTATTCCCGGTGAAGTACCGCCAAATTCGATGTCAATTATTGATTTGAAAGTGATTCAAGCGAACTGATGACTAAAGGTTCTAAATAGAAAGAAGGGCTTACTTAAATAGTAGGCTCTTTTTTTATTTCCAACGGTATGCGGGGTTGCCTTTCTGTCAGTGTAGCTAAGACATCAATCCTATACTGACAGGGCATATAACGTGAGGAAGCTACTAGGCTGCTTTACGCGACCTACTGGGGGTATAACCAAAGCGCCTATGATAGCTTTGAGTAAAGTAAGACTGACTTGAAAAGCCTGCTTCCATAGAAACTTCCACGATACTCATCGACGTATTTATCAATAATTGATGTGCATACATGATGCGCTTCTCACTGATCCAAGAACGTGGCGATGTCGCATAAACAGTATGAAATAGCTCTTTGAATGTTGTTAAGCCCATGCCAAACGTTCTGGCAAACTCATTTAATTTCCACTCTTTTAAATAATTATTTTCCATGAAGGTCTGCAAACGCTCAGCTTGGCGATTACTGAGTTGTCGTAAATTGGACAATAGGGTTGCACCTTGCTCACTGTAGGATAATAACAAAAGTAGCTCATTAATCCTTAAGTTAAGAATCATTTCCGGGTACTGAGTTTGAATAAATGACTCTAAACTATTTTTTAACTCATTAATTAATGGGTTTGTTGTAAATTTAATGATGTCTTTTACAGCGCTTTCAGTGCGCTCGATCTCACTTAATTGAGAACCATAGTGAGATAAGTACTCGCGTAAAAACTTATCATCCAATGAGACCCATAAGAATTCACCGTCTAATGCATTACTCTCCGTTTTAAACGAGTACGATCCCTGTTTGTGATAGAGAATATCACCTTCATGCAGGCTTTGATTTGCCGCAGGGGTTTCTAATAAAATCGCCCCTTTTTCTATGATGATAAGACCTTTAGAGGTTAAATCGAGTATCGCATGTGGGTTATTTTTATCTATGCGAACTTTTTTTATCACCTGATGACTTAATTTGCTGTTCATGGTAGCACCTTTATTAAAATTAGCTCTTTAAGTAATAGTTGAAATTAAATGTCAATTTTTTAACTTCTATTGATATAAAAAATCACTATAACTTTGATGATTAAAATTATATGAGCTGTTCTTTTATATGTCATATCGTAAATTAAAGTATTAATAAATGTTTCGAAATATAGTTTTTACGATTCATTCGTATATATTCATCGGTTATTCCGAGTGACTCATTTAGTGTTCTATTCGTTTGTTCTGATGGTTACTGGTAACTATAGTTTTAAATTCTAACTTTATACAATTTTATGGATTTAAATATTTTATGTTTTTTTACGCTTTTTTGATGTTTTTTTGACTTTTAAAGGTAAGTAGTCATTATTTGTGTTTTATCATAAATAATAGCGATGTAAATTATTTGGGATACATTCGTTAAAAGTATTAATAATAAATTTTTCTAATGATTTTTATCGTTAGTCTCATTATCAATTAATAATTTAACTTATTATGATTCAATATTTTCATTGAAAAACTCAATTTAAGTCAAATATTGAGATTTAAATCTCATTTTTAACATGTATAGGTTTGAGTTATTGATTTTGGCTTTTTTATAAATATGGTTTTTGGTTATTAATTTTTATTGGTTACTAATTTTTATAAGAACGTCATTTTTAGAGAGGGGAATATTGATGATGTGTTTAAGTAAATAGACTTTATTTGTCATAAACTGAATATCGGATTCGTGATGTTTTAAAAAGTGATAAAAAACCAATAGGATAGTAAAAATAAACCGAAGATTTAGACGAATCAGTAGTGGTTAAATATATTTAACATTTACATGGGGGGATTTAGTTTCTACAGGATCACACTTCTTCTATTGGCTTGGTAAAATATTTTGCACTTAGAGTTATTTACCTCTATTAGATGTTGCGCGTTGCCTTGGAGGTAATTCAGGGACTGGTTTTTTATCATCAATGAGATGACGAATTGCTAAGATGGGATGGCAATAGAGCATTTTGGGGCCGGCCCAACGCATAATCACTTTCATTTGCTCTCGTTGTTTCGGTTGGTAGCAGTGTATAGGACACTGTTTACAAGCTGGTTTTTCTTCACCATAACGGCATTTTTTTAGGCGTTTAATCGCATAAGAAAAAAGAGTTTGGTAATGTTCAGGATTGTCTTCAGGAGCAGGGTGTGTCTTTTCATAGATTTTTATCATTTTCTCTATCGTTACGATTTCCCGAGATATTCTTTTACCCACCATCATCGCTTCCCCTTAATTAAAGATATATTAAATATATATCTTTAAGGTAACTATTTATAGGCGCTTAAATCAATATAAAAGCATTTTTTCCCCTCATTAATAGCAAAAATGGCATAAGAGAAATTTCTTATGCCATTAACACTGGATTATAGCCAATTGTGTTGTAGCTAGCTTATTGGAGCCAGACGTACTGAAGCTAAGACTCCAATGTACTTGATAAAGTAAGATTAGCTATAGCTTAAAGGCAAGGCAGCTTATCGACTGGTTTGTATTATTCTCTGCATTTCATCTTTTAGATGCAGTTTTTCTTTTTTAAGTTTGGCAACCTGTTCGTTATAGCCAGCACCGGAAGGTCCTTCAAGCTTGCTAATTTCTTTATCTAACTGGTGATGCTTCTCATAGAGAGATTGAAAGCGGGGATGTGTGGAGATTAATTGTGAAACTAAATCTTGATCAGCAGATAACATACTACCTCCTCAGAATGAATTAAGCCTCACTATCAGTATAACCATTGATTGTTTTATGTACATATCGAAGGGGCGGATTTACATAATTTTTATTAATTTTATGATCCTTATACTAATATTAAGTATTATCACTAAAGGATTAATGAGTTATCTATATTTTTGTAATTAAGAATCATCTATAGTGATTAAAGTGGTTGAATTGACCTACTATGTATTAAACCCTAGTTTTTAATGTTGTTATTTTTTTACCAATAGGAATTTTATGATGAAAAAAGCGATTTTGTCTGTAATGGCTGCGGTGGCAGTGTCTTCTTGTGCAATGGCGACTGAAGATTTAGGAAAGATCGCTCCGTATCCAAAAGCAGAATCTGGTATGACTCGTCATGTAATCCAACTTGATACTCAGCAAAATGAATATGATTACATGGTTGAGCTGGTTATCGGTAAAACCATCAAAGCGGACTGTAACCGCCAATGGTTTATGGGTGACTTAGAAGAAAAAACCTTAGAGGGTTGGGGATATAACTACTACAAATTAGAGGAAGTCAAAGGGCCTGCCTCAACAATGATGGCGTGTAGTGAGCCTGCAAAAGATCGGTTTATTACCACTCAGTTAGGTGATGAAGCATTTGTTCGTTATAACAGCAAACTCCCAATTGTTGTTTATGCGCCAAAAGATATGGAAGTGAAATATCGTATTTGGTCGACAGACGATAAATTAATGAACTCTACTAAGAAATAATGCATTGAAATGCCGCGTCAGTTTTCTATGATGCGGCATTTTTTATTTTGTAAGCTTTAGATTAACGAACGACAAACACTGATGTTTGTGCATGACGAACAATGGCGGATGCTGTCGAACCTAATAAATAGGTGGATGTGCTTGGATGATGAGAACCGATGACAATCAGGTCTGCATTAATGGTTTTAGCATAGTCTAAAATTTCGTCTTTTGCTGAACCAATGCTTACTTGACATGTAATTTGAGAACTTGGAATTTTAGTATCTTTGATCACTTCTTCTAATGCCCGCATCGCGAGTGTTGCACGCTCAGCCGAATTTTTATGGCTTTCAGGTAAAATAGCGACTTCAATACCAAAAAATAGTTCTACACTCGGGATCACCGAGAAAAAGTGAATCTCAGGCTTACCCAATGTTGCCAAATATTCCACATGTTTGATGATGCTTGAATTTAAATCATCTTCTAACAGATCAATAGGAACCAATATTTTCTTATACATAGCCACCTCTTCATTTGTTATTTTAATTTGATTATATACCTATCATTTTATAAGTCATATTACACTTATAATTTTGTGATATTGGATTCATAGGAGCATGGCTATCTAATAAAGATAAATCTACACTCTATCTATAATAGAGACTAGGCTAGTCATGAATACCTTCTATTTGTGGCTTTTATCTGATTAAAGATAGAAAAATAAAGAATAACCATTCTCAATCAATGTAATTAATTATTTACAATTTATTATGGGACATTTAACAAATAATATGAGAATATCGCCATGCTTAATTAAGTTGTTGAAAATACACTATATTTAAATGATAATTGTTTTGCTTTTCATTAAGAAAATAAACTATGCATAAACATGAAATCCCAACTTCCGGGAAAAATGAATTCGAACTACAACAAGAGAAATTTAAAGCCGCAAAAAAAAGTACATTGATCAGTGTGGCGGTGAATACGCTGTTGTCTATTTGGCAAATTATTGTCGGTATATTTTCCCACTCATCAGGCTTAATTGCTGATGGTATTCATACACTTTCGGATTTAATTGCAGACTTTGTTGTCCTTATTGCGAATAAAAAAAGTCATAAAAAACCTGATGCTGACCACCCATATGGCCATTTTCGTTATGAAAACGGGGCTTCCCTTATTTTAGGGATTATTTTGTTGATCGTTGGTGTCGGTATGGGCTGGTCTGCGGTCGAAAAAATGATTAACCCAGATTTAATCCCAGAAGTTCATACGATTGCATTAGTTGCTGCATTAACGGCTCTGGTTGCGAAAGAAGGCTTATTCCGCTACATGCTGCATGTGGCAAATAAAGTGAATTCGAGTATGTTAGTGGCGAATGCTTGGCATGCACGTTCTGATGCTGCTTCTTCATTAGTGGTCGCTATCGGGATTATTGGGAGTTTATGTGGTATCCGTATTCTTGACCCCATTGCCGCTTTAATTGTGGGGACATTCGTTTTCCGTATGGGATTCAAATTCACTTATCAGTCTATGCAAGATTTAATGGATAAAGGTGCAGATGAAGAAACGCTCGAACAAATGAGCGATGTTCTTCGAGGTATTTCGGGAGTTAAAGGATTCCATGATTTGAAAACACGCAAATCTGGCGACTTTTTCCTTGTAGATGTCCACTTAGAATTAGATGGCCAAATGACAATTCTAGAAGGGCATGATATTGCAGTGAACGTACGGAAACAGTTAATGAAAAATCCACAAATACTGGATGTTATGACCCACTTAGACCCTTACGATAAAGATTGTTTGCATTGATTCCTATTTAAGTATTAAACATTTTTGAAAAAGCTGACGTATTATGCGCTCAGCTTTTTTCTTTTTACGTAATCGAGAATTCGTTTTATTATTGTTAAATTATGTTGGTTACACGATAAGTGGAAATATAAGGAATATTAGGGAAAAATGCAGTTTACCAAGCAACAACGTCATACTCTACGCACACCGAAGGTCGTTGCACTCACAAATAAACAGGGAATGAAAATTATTTTGAGTAGTTTAGGCGCCAGCTGGGTGAGCTGCATATTGCCGTTGACGAGTGGTAAACGCGATATCATTTTAGGTTCACCTAATATGGCCGCTCAAATGGAACAGCGAGTTTATTTTGGTGCAACGGTAGGGCGAGTCGCAAATCGTATTGCAAACTCCACTTTTGACCTTGAAGGTCGTAAATATCAACTTGCACATAATCAAGGCGCACATTGCTTGCATGGTGGGCGTGATAACTTCAGTTATCGAGTGTGGTCAATCGCTCAGCCGGATCAGCAGCAAGCGATTTTTACCCTTGTCTCTTCTGATGGTGACCAAGGTTTTCCGGGGGAGTTAAAAGTTGAAGTGCATTATGAGCTCACTGACGATAACCAAGTGGTCATTAACTACCGATATCAATGTAACCAAGATTGCCCTGTTAACTTGACTAATTACACCTATTTTAATCTTGCGGGAGAACAGTCGGATCGCACTGCATTTGAGCATGACCTCCAAATGCAGGCAGTATATTTCTTGCCACAGGATAGTGAAGGGCTCCCAACGGGAGAATGGCGTGATGTCACTGACACTTATTTCGACTTTAGGCAAAAGAAACGTGTTGGCTATGACTTTTTACAAGATGAAGAGCAGCAAGCGGTAGGTGGATATGACCATACTTTTATATTTGATGAGTCAGTGGTCGATGGGCGACAAATTGTGGCGACACTGGGTTCTCCCAATGGTGATGTGCAAATGAATATGGTGAGTACTTCACCTGCTATCCATTTGTATACGGGGAACCATTTAATCTCTGTTTTAGGTAAAAGCAAAACCTATACGCCATTTTCTGGGATAGTGTTGGCTCCACAATACCCATTTGATGGTTTAGGGCATACAGAATCAGATGGTGAAAACCCTATTATTGCCAAAGCTAATCATATTTATACCAGCCAAACTCGCTATCAATTTATTTTTTAGTATCATGTACGAGGGGCTATGCTCCCCCGTAATGATCTCTTTTATTTTATTCGGAATGTTAACTGTGACTTCATTTGCTGAACTAAATGCGCTTCCTGCGGAGCAACTCTCCAATCTCAATGAATTGGGCTTTTTAACCATGACCCCAATTCAAGAAGCGGCATTACCCGCTATCCTTGCAGGCAAAGATGTGCGAGCCCAAGCTAAGACGGGGAGTGGGAAAACGGCTGCTTTTGGCCTAGGGCTATTACAACGTATTGATGCAAAAAACTTTAATACCCAATCCCTCGTTTTATGTCCAACAAGAGAATTAGCGGATCAAGTCGCAAATGAATTACGCCGTTTAGCGCGTTATATTCCTAACCTCAAAATTTTAACTTTATGTGGCGGTGTACCTTTTAGTGTTCAGCGCGATTCGTTAGTGCATGCCGCTCATATTTTGGTGGCCACACCGGGGCGTTTGCTTGATCATTTACATAAAGAAACTGTGCAGTTAGATCATTTACAGACACTGGTGCTTGATGAAGCCGACCGCATGTTAGATATGGGGTTTGCGGATGATATTGACGCAGTAATCTCTTTCGCGCCAGAAGATAGACAAACACTTTTATTCTCAGCAACATGGCCGGATAGCATTGCAGCAATTAGCCAACGTATCCAAAATAATCCGCAAACCATTGAAATCAATTCTGTTAACGAATTACCTGACGTGGAACAGCAATTTTACGAAGTGTCTCGCCACGATAAAATTGATTTACTGCAAAAGCTATTAAGCCGTGAACAGCCGGCTTCTTGTGTTGTGTTCTGCAACACGAAAAAGGATTGTCAGGCTGTCTATGATGCTTTAATGGACAGCCGTCAAAGCGTCTTAGTCTTGCATGGCGATATGGAGCAGCGCGATCGCGACCAAACCTTAGTTCAATTTGCAAATGGTAGCAGCCGAGTCTTGGTTGCGACGGATGTAGCGTCTCGAGGTTTAGACATTAAAGCACTGGAAATGGTGATTAACTATGAGTTGTCTTGGGATCCTGAAGTGCATGTTCACCGTATTGGCCGTACAGCTCGAGCAGGACAAAGCGGCTTAGCGATAAGCCTATGCTCACCAGAAGAAGCTCAACGTGCAAACGTGCTCGAAGAGATGCTCAACATGAAGCTGAACTGGCTGTCAGAGCCAACAGGGTTACGCATTACACCATTAGAAGCCCAATGGGTAACTTTATGCCTAGATGGCGGTAAAAAAGCGAAAATACGCCCTGGAGATATTTTAGGTGCATTAACCGGAGACGTTGGTTTAGAAGGGGATGATATTGGTAAAATCGCGATTCATCCAATTCATGCCTACGTTGCGATTAAAAAATCAGTGGCGAACAAAGCGTGGAAGCAATTACAACAAGGTAAAATCAAAGGCAAATCAGTGAGAGCGAGATTGCTAAAGTAAATTCTTAGACCTACATATATGAAGCCCTAGTTGAGTCAACTGGGGCTTTTTTGTCTCTATGATAATTAAAAATAACAAATAAATCTTAATAATTTCCATTGGTATTATTTTGTTTATTTTATTCTTGCCATGATTTCTGCGAAGCGCATTCCATTCATTTTATCGAGTTTCTTTTTTTATTTAATCTACTTAATTTTTTGGTTATAAAAGCCGTGACCCGTATTTAATCGGTTATTTGATTTTTGTTTTTTTAGAAAATTAGTTTTTCTTAATAACCAGAGAGTTGAGTTTTTTTCTTAAAGTAAGGAGATTTGTTTTGTTGACATGGACGATAAGAACGAGGATTTTGTTTGACAATTGGTTAGAAACTCAAAACTATCGAGTGAAAAAGAAAGTACTTTCGATGCTTTTGATCCTTTCTGAATATGGGCCACATTTAGGGCGCCCTTATGCAGATAGATTAAAACTTTCTAAATTTATTCATATGAAAGAACTCAGGATCCAAGTTTCGGGGGTACCTATTCGAGTCTGTTTTGCGTTTGATCCAAGAAGTTGTGGAATTGTGTTATGTGCAGGTAATAAAAAAGGTTGTGATGAAAATCAGTTTTATATCAAGTTGATTAAATCAGCAGATGCAGAATATGCATCTCACTTAGTGAAACCGGAGGGATTATGGGTACGTTAAGCGAGTTATTAGAAAAATGTTCACCAGAAATGCGTCAAGAGATTGATGAAGAGGTGGCGAAGTTAAGGGAAGAAGTGATGGCGTCATTAGTACCAGCGGAAAATATTGTCACGGGACAAGATGATATTTCTGCACTTGTGCCACAAATGCCATAAACCGTGCTATTTGTGATGTACAGACAGTCAACGGGATTCGATAGCGTGGAGCCTTTGACTGTCTGTAAATCAAAAAAATAACAAAACTAAATCACCCATAAATCGAGAAATTCATTAACAGGCATATTTTCAAATAATGGTTTATCCAGTGCAGCGGCTAAAATTCGCAACTGTTGAGTTTCAGGGAACTGACGCGCTAAGTTGGTTCTGAATTTCTTAAGTAACAGCGGCATGCCTTCTTGACGACGACGTTTATGACCAACGGGATATTCAATAACTACTTCGTCCAAAATTTGCCCATTTTTTAATGTGATAGTGAGTCCATTGGTGATAGAGCGTTTTTCAGGATCATGATAATCCTGCGTAAATTCAGAGTCTTCATGGCACTGCATCTTGGCTCGCAGCGCATCAATTCGGCTATCTTGAGCGACACTGTCCTCATAGTCAGAGGCGGTGAGGCGACCAAAAATAAGCGGGATTGCTACCATATATTGAATGCAATGATCGCGGTCTGCCGGGTTCTGTAATGGGCCTTGTTTATCAATAATGCGCACGCAGGCTTCGTGGGTACGAATTGAAATAGACTCGATATCGTCAGAGGTTTTTCCCATTGAACTCAGTTGTTCATGCAATTGTAAAGCGGCTTCAACTGCGGTTTGAGCGTGAAACTCTGCTGGGAAAGAAATTTTGAACAACACATTTTCCATCACATAAGAGCCGTAAGGTCGCTGGAATTTAAATGGCTGACCACGGAACAGGGAGTCGTAAAAACCCCATGTTTTTGCGGTTAATGCGGTTGGATAGCCCATTTCACCTTTTTGTGCCATAAGCGCCAAGCGAACTGCACGAGAGGTGGCATCTCCTGCTGCCCATGATTTACGGGAGCCAGTATTTGGCGTGTGTCGATAGGTACGCAAGCTATGGCCATCAACCCATGCAAGGGAAACTGCATTGAGAATTTGCTCACGGGAGAGTCCTAGCATTTGAGCAACGACGGCAGTTGAGGCCACCTTGACCAGAATGACATGGTCAAGTCCGACTTTATTAAACGCGTTTTCGAGTGCGATACAGCCTTGAATTTCATGAGCTTTTATCATTGCGGTGAGGACATCACGGATCACTAACGGCTTTTTACCCTTAGCGAGATTTTCACGGGAAAGCCAATCGGCGGTGGCTAAAATACCACCGAGGTTATCCGATGGATGTCCCCATTCCGCGGCTAACCAAGTGTCGTTGAAATCTAACCAACGACATAGCGTACCGATATTAAATGCGCTTTGGACGGGATCTAATTGAAATTGCGTGCCAGGTACTTTGGCGCCATTCGGCACAATTGTACCCGGAATAATCGGACCTAATAACTTTTTACAAGCAGGGTATTCAAGGGATTCCATACCGCAGCCTAGGGTATCCAGTAAACAATAATAGGCAGTATCGTATGCCAACGTTGAAGTGATAGGAAAATCAATAACATAATCGACAATATCCGTCATCACTTTATCAAATTGAACATGTGGAGTCGTTTGATTTTGCGTGGTCATTATTTTTACCTTAATTAGCGCTGTTCAATGGGAACAAAAAGCTTATTTTCTGGGCCCGTGTAGTGTGCTGAAGGGCGAATAATTTTATTATCTTGGCGTTGTTCAATCACATGAGCTGACCAGCCGGCAATCCGCGCGATAGCAAATAATGGGGTGTACATTGCAGTCGGAACGCCCATTAAGTGATAAACCACAGCAGAGAACCAATCGAGGTTAGGAAACATGCCTTTCTCACGCTTCATGACCGATTCAATATGATCGGCAATGGTGTACAAATGCCGATTCATACTTTGCTCTGAAAGCTGTAGAGCAACGGATTTAATGATGGGATGGCGAGGATCCGCCAAGGTGTAAACAGGGTGGCCAAAGCCGATAATGACTTCTGCGTTTTTAACTCGAGCCACGATATCTTGTTCAGCTTCCTCGATAGAGGCATAACGCTGCTGAATTTCTAATGAAACCTCATTGGCACCGCCATGTTTTGGTCCCCTTAATGCAGCAATGGCACCGGTAATTGCGGAGTAGAAATCAGTACCTGTTCCTGCAATCACGCGAGCGGCAAATGTCGAGGCGTTAAACTCATGTTCTGCATATAAAATAGAGGCAATATGCATGAATTTTTCCCACTGAGCAGACGGTTTTTTACCGTGTAACAGATGCAAAAAATGGGCGCCAATGGAGTCATCGTCAGTCATGGTTTCAATGCGGCGACCATGGTGGCTAAAGTGGTACCAATACAGCAAAATAGAACCCAGAGAGGCGAGTAATCGGTCGGCAATATCTTTAGCACCCGCGATGGTATGCAGATCTTTTTCAGGCAACACGCAACCCATCATCGAAACACCAGTGCGAATGACATCCATTGGGTGAGTATTCGCTGGGATGGATTCTAAGGTTTGTTTCACATTCGTCGGTAAGCCTCTTAAAGGCTTAAGTTTTTCTTTGTACGCCGCCAGTTCAGTGCGGTTAGGAAGCTTATCGTGGATAAGTAAATAAGCGATTTCTTCATATTCACACTGAGTGGCTAAATCATGGATATCATAGCCTCGATAGTGGAGGTCATTACCGTTTCGACCCACGGTACAAAGTGCAGTATTACCGGCAGTTACACCTGATAAGGCGACCGATTTTTTGGGTTTGAATCCTGTACTCTTAAGTTGCTCATTCATCATTGATTCCTTGTAGGGGACAGAGGAGATTACAACTTGCTCTATTCACGGTTTATGGAGTGATTGGAAAGAAATTAGCGTTTTTTATTTTGTGAAAATAACGCATCCAGTTTTTCTTCATACTGATAGTAATTAATGGATCTATAGAGCTCTTCACGGGTCTGCATAAGTGGCACAACGTTTTTCTGAGTACCTTGCTGGCGTAATGTGATGTACACCTGTTCTGCGGCTTTGTTCATGGCACGAAAAGCGGAGAGTGGGTACAGGGCGATGGCAATGCCAACACTGCGTAATTCATCCAAAGTAAATAGCGGAGTTTGACCAAATTCAGTTAAGTTAGCTAATACAGGAACTTGTGCATGACGTGTAAACTGCTGATACATGCCTAACTCAGTAATCGCTTCGGGAAATAGCATATCGGCACCCGCTTCGATGTATGCACTTGCTCGTTCTAGAGCTGCTTCAAGACCTTCAACTGCCAGCGCATCAGTTCGTGCCATAATGACAAAATTTTCATCTGTTCTGGCATCGACAGCGGCTTTGATTCGGTCAACCATCTCCTGAGTAGATACAATTTCTTTATTAGGACGATGACCACAACGTTTTGCGCCAACTTGATCTTCCAAGTGCAGCCCAGCAGCACCTGCTTTCGCCATCGATTTGACGGTGCGGGCTACGTTAAATGCGGAGGGGCCAAAGCCAATATCTGCATCCACCATTAACGGTAAATCACAGACATCAGTAATTCGGCGAATATCAATCAACACATCATCCAGCGTAGAAATGCCTAAATCGGGGATCCCTAATGAGCCAGCAGCAACACCGCCACCAGACAAGTAAATGGCTTTATAGCCAGCTTGTTGAGCTAGAAGTGCATGGTTTGCATTGATAGTGCCGACCAATTGAAGAGGGGATTCACTGTTAACGGCATCTCGAAACTTTTGACCTGCGGAACGGCTAGACATAAGCACCTCAGAGTTGGTTAATCATTTATAAATGACTTTTAGTAAATATAGTTGATAGCAATTGACGTGCCAGTCTGGTGGAAAAGAAGTGGATTATTATTAATTGTTAAATATCAATAAGATAAAAGATTATCTTTTCTGTGACCAGAAAGCCATTTTTTAACCAATAGATTGGTGTGTTTCATTGAAACCATATATTGTTTCAGTGAAACAAGAGTGTCGATTTATGAAACAAGAATGAAACATTAAAGTGCAGAGCATGCCCAGTGGAGAAAAACAATGGAAAAGCCCATTATTTGGACGGTGTCAGTGTCTCGTCTTTACACGTTATTTCGTGATATTAGCCCTGAATTTAGCGCACAAGCTGATATCACTCCACTGAATATCGGTTTCGAGCAAGCTGCGGAAGAGGTTCGGCGTCGTTTAAAGGAGGGGCACTGTGACGCGATTATCAGCGCAGGATCTAATGGGGCTTATTTAAAAAGTCATGTTTCAGTTCCCGTTATTATTGTGAATATTAACGGCTTTGATGTGATGCAAGCACTAGCGAAAGCACGAGAAATTAGCGACAAAGTCGGCATTATTAGTTATCAAAAAATTATCCCTGCGTTAGAGCAGTTTCAACATAGTTTTGGATTACAGATTGAACAGCGCAGTTATGTCACTGCCGAAGATGCTCGAGCACAACTAAAAGCACTAAAAGCCATGGGGGTAAACGTTGTTGTGGGGGCGGGATTAATTACGGATCTCGCTGAAGAAATGGGTATGACAGGGATTTTTATCTACTCTACACAGACCATTCGACAAGCCTTTTCTGATGCTATCGAACTCAGCAGAATGTCCCATCGCCATGTAACTGAACAATCACGTTACCCTCAGCAGAATACAGCGAAAGTTAGACATACGATTAATGACCTGATTGGCTTATCGCCTGCGATGGAGCGAGTTAGGCAAACCATTATGTTGTATGCCCGTTCAGATGCTACGGTGTTGATACAAGGTGAAAGTGGCACGGGGAAAGAGATGGTGGCACAAGCTATTCATCACGAATACAGTTTGTTTAATCAGCAAAAACGCAGTAAACAGCAAATGCCGTTTGTGGCGGTTAACTGTGGTGCCATTCCTGAAACATTACTGGAAGCTGAACTGTTTGGTTATGAAGAAGGCGCATTTACTGGTTCACGTCGTGGCGGGCGTGCAGGGCTGTTTGAACTGGCGAATGGCGGAACCCTTTTTCTCGATGAAATTGGTGAGATGCCGATAGCGTTACAAACTCGGTTATTGCGTGTGTTGGAAGAGCGTTCCGTGGTACGAGTTGGGGGGTATCGACCTCTACAAGTTAACGTTCGTGTGATTTGTGCAACCCACTGTGATTTGGATGAATGGGTAGCACAAGGCAGATTCCGTGGCGATCTTTTCTATCGTCTAGGTGTTCTTCGCATGAAAGTTCCCGCATTATCAGAGCGTAACGAGGATATTTTCACGTTAGCAGAGCGATTACTAAAACTCGCTTTTGCTGGATTACAACTTCCGCTTCCAGTCTTTAGAGTTCAGCAGCTCCTCAGCTGCCGAGACTTTTTTCTCGCCTATTCATGGCCTGGAAATGTAAGAGAATTGCGTAACTTAATGGAGCGTGTTGCGCTCTATTGTAGTGCCTATGCAGATAAAAGCATCAACCCAGACATGCTCAAGATGCTATCGCCAGAAAGGCGAACAGAAGTAAACCCGGCAACGTCTCGGGAAGTAACCGAGACGTTAGAGGAAGTGATGGTAAGGTTTAATGGGGATCGTAAGGCGGTGGCGGAGTTTTTAGGTATCAGTAGAACGACTTTATGGCGCAGGTTGTCTTCGTCCTAGTTTTCACTGTAGCTGTGTTGGTTTCGCATAAGTTACCTGAGTCACATACTAATGTATGCTCCCCAGGCTAACTGATGCTTACCGCCTTGCTACAGCAAAAACTAGTTAGAAGACAACTCGGAGTCAGAAGGCAGTTAGAAGACAACTCGGAGTTAAAAGGCAGTTAGAAAACAACTTTGAGTTAGAAAACAATTATTAAAACAAGATAATAATTTATAAATAATGAATACC
This sequence comes from Providencia sp. PROV202, assembly GCF_028479565.1. NCBI lineage: Bacteria > Pseudomonadati > Pseudomonadota > Gammaproteobacteria > Enterobacterales > Morganellaceae > Providencia > Providencia sp. PROV202. The sequence continues at coordinate 174,998 of NZ_JAMPNV010000009.1, forward strand.
ACTAATTAAGTATATTGATAAGCTTGAGGCTAATTAATTAGCAAAATTAGTTTTGAATAGATTTCTTTTTAAGAAAAGTGATAAATATATTTTGAAAGAGGGAATGGGAGTAAGGAATTGTGTTTCAAAAAGTAACGATAGGAGTTTTAGTGATTTTGACTTATCTAATTGATAATAAACAATTTGATCGTTTTTGTGGCGATTTTTTAGGGGGTTTTACTGCATAAAAAAACGTGATTTTTCTCACATAAATAAATTTACTAGTCATCATTAGTTTTTCTCATTGTCATTCCCGCCTTGAAAGATCTATATTGCGCTCAAATTAGCCTCATCTATTTAATTTCATCACTGCACTGGTCGCTAAAATATATTCATTTTTATGAATGATTTTGCCGTGATTATCGACGTCTGCAGCGCACAATATTTATCTTATTTTTGGAGAGTAGGACGTGAAAATGTCCACCATGTTAATGCGTAAAGGCGACAATACCTTTGTACCTGTTGCAGGCTTAACGTTATTTGCTATTGCTTCAGGTTACCTGATGAGCTTGATCCCGCTATCAATGGGCAGCTTTGGCATTGATACGCAATATGCAGGCTGGTTAGCGAGTGCCTACTATATTGGTTTATTAATTGGCTCAATGATGATTGAGCCCGTGATCGCAAAAATTGGTCACCGTCTCTCCTTTATTAGTTTTCTATTAATGTTGGCAGCAACGGTTGTTTTACTGCCATGGACACCGATGATTGAAGCTTGGCTACCAAACCGTTTAATTGCGGGTATTGCGGTAGCAGGGATTTTCGTGGTGGTGGAATCTTGGTTATTGATTGGCGATAACCCAAAAGAGCGCGCAAAACGACTGAGTTTCTATATGACCTCATTATATGGGGGAACGACACTCGGGCAGCTCGCTATTGGTATGATTGGTACTCAGGGAGTTGTTCCCTTTATTGTGGTGCTCGGTTTACTGCTTGTGGCAGTTTTACCGCCTTTATTGGTACGCCAAGGGCAACCGGCAAGTGGCTTGCATCAAAAATTATCATTTAAGCAGATCACCCGTTTAAGTAAGCCCGCCATTATAGGCTGTATGGTATCCGGTATTGTGATGGGAACCATTTATGGGTTAATGCCTCTGTCTTTGAAGAAAGATAATTTTACAACGGATCAAGTTGGCGTTCTGATGGCATCCATTATTTTGGGTGGCATGTTAATTCAGCCAGTGATCAGTAAGTTGTCGGTAATGATGAGCAAAACCTTATTATTGGCCATGGTGTCATTGTTAGGTGTTTTTGCGATGGGCATGATTTACATCTCATCAGACTATGTGGTGATGATTGTGGCGCTAGCTTTACTAGGAATGTCATCATTTGCCTTGTATCCGATTGCGATCACTTTAGCGTGCGATAACTTGGATTCGTCATTTATTGTGGCAGCGACCCAAGTCATGTTATTTAGCTACAGTGTGGGCTCGGCGATGGGACCTATCGCGGCAGGTAGTCTGTTAGAACAACATAGCGGGTTAACTAACTTCTTCTTTATTGTGCTATTAGTGACGGCAATTTATATGCTGATTGCGAGCTTACGTCGTAAGGCCAGTGTATTGGTCAATTGATCGGCTTGGTGAATTAATCGCGTTTGGCAAATAGCTCGCCATGGGCAATGAAAATAAAAAACGCGCTATCTTGAATGAGTAGCGCGTTTTTTTATGGCTATTTTTTCTTATTAAGATTGGCGAAAGCAAGCCCAGGTTGGCGTGAATGAAGCATGTTTGGCGTCGTAATTTTCTGTTCCCATAGCTCCCCAAGTTTAAAGTCCCAAGAGAGTGGGCTGATCACGGTACGTCCTGCATTGGGTGCAAAGGTGAGCTCACTAAAATAGAGTTTGTTTTCAGCCATTAAAAAGTCAGCTCGGCAATAATCAAATGGTGTCACCAAAATTTCAGCCAGTCTTAGCATCTCTCTAAATTGGGTTGGCTCACTGACCGGTTCTAGCATTTGAGGATAACCAAAACTCACAGGCTGCAATTGCCAGTCCGTATCATAAAGATTGATAAACTCAGTGCCATCTTCGTCGGTATAATCGATTTCTGCGTAGACTGGTTTACCCGAGAAGCAGTGAATGCGGCAGGTTTCGGGGACGAGCTTTCTTTTTTTCTGCTCAAATAAATCGATATATTCCTCGCAAATAATATGTGCGGGAATATTTTTATAGTGGCGCTCACGAGTAATGTAATAGAGATTTTTGAGTAAATGGAATGACAATTTGTCTTTGGCTTTTTGCAAATCAAACCGGGATTTATCGGTACAAATAATACTGCTGCCGCTGTCGTGGGTGCATTTCAAAACAAAGCGTTGGGGCAACTTTGTGATATCGATTTCATCCACATGTTGATAAGTCGCGAGAATAGGGACGATATGTTCCTGCCCGATAGTCTGTGTAACATAGTCGCGGACCGCGAGTTTATCGGCGAATTGACTATGCAGTGGATTTCGGTCATGGATCATACGGAAATTCACTTTTTCATTAAAGCTTTTCGGTGCATTAAAGTTAGGGTAATACCCTAATTTTTTAATAAATTTATTCGTGAGATAACTTTTGTCACTCATGATTAGCGCACGGAATTTTTTTAGAAAATATTCTGTTTTTTTCATAAACAAACAACCATTCTTAATAAATTAAAATTTTATTAATTTTTTATAATTGGAATTATATTAATCATTTTTTAAATGATGATTAAATGATAACGGTAATATTGTCGCCAATATTAAGAGTTCCTTAAGAATTTGACTTAATACAATGCTAGCTAACTGATATTTAATCAAAATATAGGTGAAAATTAATCAATTGATTATATTCGCATGCTGTATATCAATTGTTTAATTTACTGATTAATTAATTTTAAATTAAATAAGTATTTCAAATTCAAGTATTGGCTAGGTAAAGTTAATTATAAATAAACTTGAGTCAATACCTGAAATCTTAAAAAACGGAAAATAATAAATAGATGATAGAATAGATGAAAAATAAAATAGTTTATTACTAAACCATTTAGCTTAAGATGAGTAAATCGATGCGCTCATCAAGATATGGATTGCCGAAATAATTTATGTGATAATCATCACACATAACTATCCTTTCAATTATTATTAATTTATGGTCATTCGCCCGCATCAACACTGGTTCTTTAGGTTGTTCGACTGGCACGGTTCCGTGTTGTCTAAAATCACCTTTAGATTGTCGCTTAATATTATGATGTCCATTGTCGCTATTTTAATCTATCAATGGTACGAGCAATTAGGAATACATCTGACAATAGCCCCATTTAGCTTATTAGGGATAGCAATAGCTATCTTTTTGGGGTTCCGTAATAACGCCTGCTACAGCCGTTTAGTTGAAGCAAGAACGCTTTGGGGCGCAATCTTAACCAATCAACGTAATATTTTAAGAAACATAAAAGGATTATTACCGAATGATCCTCAAGCGCATCGCACATTTGCTAATTTGTTGATTGCGTTTAGTTGGAGCTTAAATCACGAACTTAGACGCACTAACCCAAATATCGATTTGTATCGTTTATTGCCGCGAGATGTTTTTTTAGATGTTATTAAAAGCCCTTTTCCCACCAGCCGAATTCTTATGCATATTGGTTTGAATGTAGGGGCATTGCGAGATAACAATCTGATCAGTGATGTTCTGTTTCAGTCCATCAATAAAGATGTGAACGGGTTATCTGAAGTCTTAGGCGGCTGTGAACGTATTTCGAATACGCCGATCCCCTTCGCTTATACGCTGATCCTGCAACGTACGGTCTATTTATTTTGTACATTGTTACCGTTTGCACTGGTGGGGGATTTACATTATATGACGCCTTTGGTTTCCGTGTTTGTTTCCTATACGTTCTTGGCGTGGGATGCATTAGCGGAACAGTTGGAAGACCCATTTGATGTACTGGACAACAGCTTGCCACTGAATGCGTTATGTACGGGGCTTGAACGTAATGCTCTCGATATGATTGATGCTAAGCAGTTACCACAGCCACCTAAGCCCAATAAATACTTTAATTTATTATGATGTTAAGTCGCGGCCCTCATTATGAAATATAGCATGATGAAAGCCGCGGCTATTTATTAATGGCGTAAATACACATGGGGGGTTGCCGTTTCAGGATGCGGCTGCACCCCTAAATCAGCTTGATACCATCGAGTCAAATTCTCGGTAGTTAACACTTCTTGTGGCGTTCCAGCCACAACTAATTTCCCTTGATGAATAAGATACACTTTATCGGCATAGAGCGCGGTGAGGTTCAAATCATGCAGTACACAACAAACGCCTAGCGGTCTTTCACGGGTAAGCTGATGCAAAAGTCGTAAACTGTGTTGCTGGTGATATAAATCAAGGGCTGAAGTGGGCTCATCAAGGAATAAACAGGCTGGTGTTGGCTCTGGTTGCCATAACTGAGCTAACACTCGAGCAAGCTGAACACGCTGCTGTTCACCACCGGATAATTGGCGATAATCGTGATGGCGTAGTGGGATGCAATGGGTTTGCTTCATAGCAATATCAATGGCGTGCTGCTTATGTTCAGAACCGTAAGGTGTCCTTCCCATTGCTACAACATCCTCAACACTGAACGCAAACTGTAAATGACTATGTTGTTTCATTACAGCGCGTTTTTTAGCCAGATTTTGAGGCTCCCATTCTGGCAGTGGGCGACCTTCTAGCTGGCACTCACCTTTAGTGGGGGAGGTGTAGCCTGTGAGCAATTTCAATAAACTGGATTTGCCGGCACCATTCGGACCAATGATCACCACCATTTGATTTTGCTGTATAGACAAACTGATATCATCGATTAATGTTCGATTATTAATACGATAACTGAGATTTTTAGCATCGAGTAAATTGGGCATCCGTTAGATCCTTCCAGCAGGTTGGCGTAGTATGAGCCATAAAAAGTAAGGGCCGCCAATCAAACCCGTTAATAAGCCCACGGGGATTTCTGCGGGAACGGCTAAAGTGCGAGCAAGGGTATCAGCTGCTAAGAGTAAGCAAGCACCCACTATGGCAGAACCAGGAATAAGCCAACGATGATCTGGCCCTAATGTCATACGGATTAAGTGAGGGACAACGAGCCCGATAAAGCCAATCACACCACTCATGGCAACGGCGCAGCCAATTAATAAAGCGCTTAGGAATAATAAAATAAACTTACTACGCTCAACATTTATCCCTAAATAGTGGGCGTCTTCATCCCCTAATTGCAGAATATTTAGCGTATTGCCTTGCCATAAGCAAAGTAAGCACGTAGGGATAATCACGCTGGCGGCAATTGCTAACGATGTCCAATTCACATTGCCTAATGACCCCATCATCCACAAACTAAATGTGCGTAATTGTTGGTCATTACTCATATAACTTAGTACCCCAATTAGCGACATACACAGGGCATTGATGGCAATTCCTGCTAATAGCAGCCGTGCCAAATTACCATTAGACATACGATTGAGACTAAAAATGATCAGCGAAACCGCTAAACTGCCAGCGAATGCTGCACCCAGATGACCGTAGTTGAGCATTAATGTGGGTAAGGAGAACGGTAAAATGATGAATGCGGCCACACACAATGCAGCTCCGCTACTGATCCCTAATAAACTAGGGTCGGCGAGAGGGTTGCGAAATAGCCCTTGCATCATCGCACCGGAAACCGCTAAAGCCAGCCCTACTAAAATGGCGAGTAACACTCTTGGTAGACGAATGGTGAGCCAAATTTGCCAGTCAGGATCGGTTGATGGCCCAAACCAAAGCGCTTTTAAAGGTAAGTTAATTGCGCCAGCGGTAGAGGCAGCCACAGTGACTGCCCCCAGTAGCACCAATAACATCAAAATTTTAAATAAAGGGTGCTTAAAACGACTCATTCGCTTTTTTCTAACGCCTCTCTTAACTGCTGCATAACCTTGGGCGTACTTAAGCTGAAGCTCAGCATACCAGTATCATCCACGACTAAAAGCGTGCGATTTTTTCCTGCCGGAGTGAGTGCTAACCCCGGTAATTCCCAAACCTTATCAATACCACCGAGTGATTTCACACCTTGTTCAGACACGACAACGAGGTCGGGTTGGCTGTAAATCAAACCTTCTTGGGAAAGCGGTCGGTAACTGGTGAAATTATGCATGGCATTTTGTGCACCAACGGCTTTGATCATGCTATCGGCTGCTGTTTTTTGCCCAGCTGCCATCGGTTGTATTCCGCCATGGCTCATTAAGAAAACCACTTTTTTATTCAAAGGGCTGGTTGGAACGGCAAGTAGCTCGGCATTAAATTGTTCGACTAATATTTTCCCTTTTTCGGGTAATCCCATTGCCTGTGCGATAGTGGTGATTTTCTCAGGAATGGCTTCTAATTTCGGCTCTCCTGTGACTTTAATCACTTTAACGCCGCTTTTTTCAATTTGGGTTAATGCGATTGAAGGTCGGGAAAGCTCACTGGCGAGCACTAATGTCGGACGCAAAGAGAGAACTCCCTCTGCATTGAGCATTCGCATATAGCCGACATCGGGCAGTTTGGTTGCTTGCTCGGGATGTAAACTACTGCTGTCGCGCCCAACCAGACTATCTTGTGCGCCGAGTGCATAGACAATTTCAGTTACATCACCGCCGAGTGTCACTAAGCGGTCAGCGCCATGGGCAACCAACGAGGTTGCCAGTGTGATTACCATTAGAAGCCATTGTTTCATCGTCAAATACCTGTGTTAGATTCTTGGCAGGGACATGACTTGCTGGCGCCAGTGTTCTTGCTCTGGCGTCCCTTCAGTGCGCTGTCCGTACATTTGCGCGATTTGGTTGCCTTGGTCATCAAACACTTCAAGGCTGGTAACGAATCCATCTTCCGTTGGTTTACGAGTGACCCAACATTCTGCAACGCCATTTTCAATCATATGCAGGGTGAAATCAGGGTTGAAAATGTTCAGCCATTTGATGTCAGAACCTTCAGTTTGATGTGGCATCAACCGTTTGATTTTGCCTGTGAAAATCTGCACACATCCACGGTTACCTACGAAAATCATAATTTCGTTTTGATCAGCGAAAGCAGTATTAACCAGTTGATTGAATGAATCATTTGGCACCTGCCAAGCTAAATCATCACTGACCGCGCGGAACACTTGTTGACGGCTTAAGTTATTTTTCTTCAATAAAATGAAAAATTGATGAACATCCGTCATATTGCGCCACTCTTGGTCAAGCTGTTGTTTTAGCTCATCGCTGATTGGTTGTGCGTGATGTGGCTGCACTTTTTCAACCGCTAACAGTGGGTTTTCGGTAGTGGTGTATTTTTCGATAAGCGCATTCCATGCATCCATATCGGTTTCATCAGTGGTATACACTTTGTGCAGTGCATCGCCATGTTTATCAAAGAATTGGATACTATGACGTTCACCTCGTTTAGCCTCTTCAGAGAGTGTAAAAATGCTGTCCCAATGAGAGAAAAACATACGCAAATCCAGTGCGCGTGGATTGAGAATTAAGCCGCCATGAGGGCTAAATTTGGCATTTTCATAGCGACCGACTTGCTCATGAACCACATACTCATTACGGGTAATAGCCTTGACTGGACCGACAGCTTCCAAAGCAGTTAATAACGTTGGCGCATCAATGCTCAAGCGTTTAGCTTTATCGCGCCCAACACGGCTATGTAATAATTCCCCTTCAGAAACATTCAGATAAGCGGCGAGATCTCTCGCATACTTAGCTTTATTATCTGCTTTGGCTTGTTGATAACGTTCGAAAAGTGCTGAATTCACAGGTTTCTCCTTTATGTAGTGTGAATTACCATTGGAAGCTGACGAGCAGCTTAGCATTACGACCATCTTGGGGAATCCCCTGAGAGGAGTAATACTCTTTGTCAAAAGCATTTCCTAAAACAACACTGGTACCTAACCCTTGAAGGCTTCCATCTCCTTGATAATTTAGATAGAAATCATGAACGGCATAGCCCGGTTGTTGCTTCAATTTGGATGTTTTATCGAAATCGGTATGAGTCGTGAATTCACCTAACCAGCCCACAGAGAAACCGCTGTCCGCAATAGGAACGGAGAGGTTACTGGTAAGCGAGTCTGGTTTAATGGATTCAATGGCTTTGCCAGTATACTCATTGACGCCGACAGTGTGGTTATAAGCGAGCCCCCACGCAAAGTAGTCGGTGGTGTAATCCAATGACACATCCGTTCCCCAAATTTTGGCACGCTTGGTATTGATGGATGTGGTGTAGTTATTGTTCCAATTAACACGGTCTGGATGGACGTAAGTATTAATGTAATCTTTGGCTTTCGTATCAAAATAGCTGGCTTTGAAGCGCAGGTTATCGCGAGCCATGAGTAGGTCATCAAAACGTAAGCCAAAACCATATTCTGCAGTACGTGTGGATTCAGGTTTTAGGTTTGGATTTGGACGCCAATAGTTGGAAATGGGACCGCCTTTGAAGTGAAGCGAATCGTTGTACATCTCCATCATCGTTGGTGCACGGAAAGCTTCAGAGTATGATACAAACAGCATTGACCAGTCGGTTGGCGTGATGCTCACCGCTGCTTTTGATGACCATTGATCTGCGTTGACATCTTTATTGCCCTTGGCGGTGGATTTGTAGTTGTCATAACGCGTCCCCAAAATAAAGGAAACAGGTAAGTCTTTTAAAGTGATTTCATCTTGAATAAAACCGGAGGCAAATGTGATTTCTGCATCAGGGAATTGCGTGGTTGTGGCATAAGGTGTCTGTTTTTGGCGATAAGCTTCGGTACCGTACGTGAAGTTATGCGCAGCTAATGGTAAATCGTAGACATTGGAACGATTATCCAGTTTGAGTCCGTAGGTTTTTTGGCTACGTCCTTCATAGTTGGATTCCTTACCTTTAGAGGTAATATTCACGTCAGAATAGTAAGGGGTGACTTTTAAGTTAAGCCATGGGTTATCATTTGGGTTAATCTGATAAGTCGCTTGAAGATCACGTTGGCGAGTTGTGCGATTCACCTTTTTATTATCATTACTGGCGCTGAGTTGTTGCGGATTTTTTGGTTCGTAAGCATCGTTATTGTAATAACGAATCTGCCCAGAAAGGGTTTGTGCATCATCCAGCTGCCATGTTCCTTTACCGAGCATATTGGCAATGGTTTCTTTGTTATCCATTTTTTCGCCGCCGCCAAGACGAACATCACCGCTTTCTTTCGTCACAAAGCTGAATAGACCGTCAAAGTCATCGGTTTTACCAAAGGCGGAGCCACCAAAGCCAAAACTGTGATCCCCTGTTGCGCCTTGAGTAAAGACACGGAAACCTTGGTTTTGACCTTCACGCAGTAAATCTTTCGCATTCACGGTTTCCCAAGCAATCACGCCCCCCATAGCGCCGCTGCCGTATAAAATCGCGGACGGACCACGAATAATTTCTACTTGTTTGATAAGCGCAGGGTCAAGAAATGTGCCGTTAATGTGCCCAGTATCTGTACCTTGGCGAACGCCATCGACTAGCGTCAAAATTCCACGACGGTCAAACCCACGCATACTGATATCTTGGCCGTTAGTGCGGCTAGTTCCCGTTAGTGCAATACCCGGCACTTTCCGCAAAATATCGTTAGCATTGTTGGCTGTTTTGGTTTCTGGTGAATCATTTTTAATGACGGTAACCATCATCGGCGTATTAAAGCTATCTCGCTCATTACCCGTGGCATAAACCGTCATCACATCGTGGTGACTGTTAGTTAACTGGTTATTGTTAGTTGGAGATTTTTCAGTCTGTGCGGTTGCCATTAGAGGCAGCAAGGCACTCGCCAGCACAGATAAGCGTAATATTTGAGACATACAGGTGATACTCCCTAAAAATTGTTAACTCTTTGATGAGTGCGATGCACCGTTAAAAACAGATTTATCATCAGAGCGTTATGGCGTGTTTATAGGGTGTTGAGACAAAGACGCTTTCAACGGAATAGAGGAAAAGGGGTATTTGAACCCAACAAGCGATGATAGGGTTCGAAAGTTCGCCTTGAGGTTATCCAGATTTACAGCAGCAAAGCCCGTAATAAACACCATAAGAAACTGTGTCCTGATGTATAGAGTTAAGCTGGCTGCCTAGTATGACGACTTAGGTGGCTTGCGAGATAGATTGTGTTTTTAAAGCTAATTGTATTTTTGAAACAAACTGCGTTGTGAAGACGAAAAACTATTTGGTCAGAATTAATTTACCTGTGCGAGTTTGGCGCAATTGATAAATTTCACCTCGGTGCTCAATGGAAATTTTGCCTGATGCACCTAATAATTTTTGGCTTTCAATAAGCCCATTTTTAGCAGCAAAATCAGTTAATGAGGTTGATTTTGTGGTTTCTTCAATAATGTCAGAAAGTGGCTTGGTCATGTTGTTCACCACAGAAATTTTGTTGTCAATAAGAATGATATTGATAATTATTATCTTTAAAAGCATTGGCAATATCAAGTGATTTTCACAATTGATCAACAAACATAATTCACCAACAAAAGTGTCGTATCACGAATGGGATCTATATTTATGATGTAAATAGAGATTTACCCGACTTTTGGAGGGGGGATTGAACCACTCCTGAAATGACTCAAAATGATTAGTACATGTTCGTTTTTAAAAGCTCTATACACTCTTGAGCGCCACGTTTGAGTACTTGGCCTTTTAAGCAAACGACATGGACAGGAAGCACTAAGCCATTCGGGGTGTTTTTAAATTCTAAACGCTTGAGTAAACCTGCCTCTAAGTCAGTTTTGATTAATGAAGCGGGTAAATTTCCCCAACCCATCCCTTTTTTAACCAATTCTAACGCCATCGTAAAACTATCTGTGCGCCAATAATGGCTAGAAACGATAGAGCGAAAATCACTGATAGGATGGTGAGGGCTCGCGACAATAATTTGGCGTGTCTGAACGAGATCTTCGATATACAGCGTATTATTCGGTTTATTTGAGGGGTAATCGGCGCTGATGGTCGCCGTTAATGATTCATAACCAATACATTCGAATTGTTCCTGAGCATTGACATATAACCCACCAAAGGCAATAGCTAGCTGAAGACGTTCGCTGTGCAGTAACGGCAAAATATCGTCTTGAGGCGCAGTGATCAGCTCCACATGCATCAACGGGTAACGTTGGCTCAATGTATGCAAGGCATTAACTAACACATTGGGATTAACCCCTTCAGCCACACCGATCGTGAGCGTGCTTTCTACGCCTTGGGTAAGTTCCCGTGAGAAAACATTCAACTGACGCAAGTTATCCACAATATTTCGGGCATAAGGGGCGAGAGAAAGCGCTTGTTCTGTGGGTTTGGGTTCTCGCGTATGGCGCTCAAATAGTGAAAAACCAAGCTCTGCTTCAAGGTTGGCAATCGCCATGCTAACCGCCGAAGGGACTTTATGCAGCGATCTAGCCGCTGCGGAAAAAGAGCCTTTATCGAGCACAGTTAAGAAAATCATCAGGTTTTCACTATTAAATGGCATCTTAGACCTTTCAGTTTTGTTGATAGTAGCTGACTTTTATTATCATTAATGTTGATTTAATTTACCAGCCTTCGGCAAACAAAATATGAGATAAAAAATGCAAGGTATTAAACGTAAAGTGGTTTTTATTACGAGCTACGAAGTCATTGGCTGGATGATTTCATCGTTGGCACTGGCTTTTCTTTCGGGGAATTCCGCGGGAACCACGGGGCCTTTAGCGCTGGTGATCACCACGATAGCGGTGACATGGAATTTTATTTTCAATGTGGTATTTGAATATTGGGAATCAAAGCAGAAATCAAGAATTAGAACGTTTAGACGTCGTTTCGCCCATGCGGTGTTATTCCAGCTAACGCTGGTGGTATTTTTGATCCCACTGATTGCATGGTGGCTATCAATATCGCTCTGGCAGGCGCTTATTTTAGATTTTGCCCTGATTATCTTTATCCCGGTTTATACCTTTTTCTTTAACTGGGCATTTGACAAAATTTTTGGGTTACCAAAATCGGCATTGGCGCAAGAAGAAACCTCCGCATAAAGTGAAGGAGATGGCAATGAGGCCATCTCCTTGGTTATTAAGCTTATTTCACGCTAAAAATCTGGTGATATCCTTTAGGATTTAAACGCAAAAATAGCAGTAAAGTCATCATAACCAGGACACAATGCAGCAACCAAACAGGGGTAAAACTGTGGCTAAATTGCTGTAATGCTGCCGCAACTAAAGGTCCAAAAGCGGCGATGATAAAGCCGCCTGCTTGCATTAAGGCCGTCAGGATCCCCGCGCTAGCAGGGTGGGGGATATGATCTAAAGAGGTAATAATGGTTAAGGCGAAGCAGCCACCCAAGCCACAGCCCAACAGACCCACCCACAGCAACGGTAGCGTATTAGGAAATAGGATTAACCCAGCAAATCCCAAGGCTTGGCTTACCAGCGTCACTGTGAGCCAAAAACGGCGGTCAATATTATGGGACGCTAATATCGGGATCATCAATGCCGCAGCCGCTTGGAAAATGGTTAAAACCGCCACCAGAGAACCGCTTTCTGTAGCACTGAAACCTTGTTGTTGAAAGAAAGGCGCCAGCCATGTCACGGCAGTTGCGTAACCCGCATTCACTAAACCAAATCCCGCCATTAATAGCCACGCTCTTGGCTGCTTAAGATAGGTCAATACACTTAGCTGAGCTGGTGTATTTTTCGTGTCTGAAGAACGAATATTTATGATGATGGCAATCAGAGCGATCAGTGCTGGCAATGCAAGCCATGCGAGCCCACTTTGCCAATTCCCTGAAATGTGGGTAATTAGCGGTGTTAATTGCGCTCCCAGCGCGCCACCGACCATGAGCGTGGCTGAATATAACCCCGTCATGGCGGCCATTTTTTGCGGAAACGAAAACTTTATCAAGCCGGGGAAAACCGCTTGAATATAAGCTGCTCCCATTCCACACAAAAATGCGGTCATTAACAGTGCGTTCGCATCAGAAACAAATAATCGGCAGAAAGAGCCCATCAGCAGCAGTAACATCGCGAGGCTAATACCCAATTTATCGCCTAATTTTTGATTTAATGCGGGGACAACCAAAGCCCCAAAACCCATGAGTAACATGGGGATCAGCGTTAACAGCGAAACGCTCTGGTAGCTCATTCCGGTGGTCTGAATGATATTATCGATGACTGGCCCAGGCCCTGTCATAAAGGGGCGTAAATTGATACCGACAAGGGCAATCGTCAGAATCAAGCCAAAAGAGGTAGACAGTGGTTTTTTCATGTTTACACGTGATGCCGTTGCCACCAAGTTTGATATAGCATGGATTGCGTCTCATCCTTTGGTTTTAATTGGATAAATTGCAAACCACTTTGTTGGTCAGGAGAAACTCTTAATGCTTCAGCTATCGCCTCTGTCGACAATCCAAAAGGTTCAGCATCTTGGTTCGAATAGGCATAAACGACACGTTTAATGCCAGACATCCGGATCGCAGCAAGGCACATCGGGCAAGGCTGACCGCTAGCATAGACGGTGCAATCATCGAGTCTAATGCTATTTAACGCCTCTCCCGCTTGGCGTAATGCGAGTAATTCAGCGTGTGCAGTCGGGTCGTGTCGTTCCAACATTTGGTTCACGCCAGTGGCAATAATTTGCCCATCTTTGACGACCACTGCACCAAATGGGCGTCCACCTGCGGCGACATTGTCAGAGGCGAGGGTGATTGCATGTTGTAAAAATTGTTTATCGAGCATGACTTGTGCTCCTGATTTATCGAGTATTCTAATAAGATTACTGATGAGTTGACATGGTGTCATTTCAGTAATGTCCATCAAATGCGTTGTTCCCTTCAATCTAATCAAAAATTGTGATATTTAAAAATTAAATAATTAAATCTCAGGTATTAAAAAAATGAATTCGTTGCTTAACTTTGTGTTATTGAAAACATTCGTTACCGTTGCAGAAACAGGAAATTTTACGGTGGCTTCACAGCAATTAAATTCAACGCAATCGACGTTGAGCCAGCAAGTTCAGCGATTGGAAAGTCTTGTTGGGCAACCGTTGTTTGTCAGGGGGCACCGGATGTTAACCCTGACAGAAACAGGGGAAGTGTTGCTGGGATATGCGAAAAATATTCTGGCACTTAACGATACGTTTTTTATGAAAATAACTGGGAATGCGATTATTCAAACTCTGCGATTAGGTTTTCCTGAAGATTTGGCGTCGGGATTAGTGACACCGACATTGGCGGCATTTATGCAAGCACATCCTAATGTCCGATTAGAGGTGACTAGTGGACTGAGTCGCCAACTACAGCAACACTATCAACATGGTGAATTGGATTTGATCATTGTGAAACAACGAAAAGGGGAGTTTCATAGTGATTATCATTGGTCAGAGCCTCTTTGCTGGCTAGCGAGTCGCCAGCAACATGTTCTTCCCACGGATTCTGTTCCTCTGATTGTTTTTCCAGAAAATGGGCTGTACCGGAATGATATGTTTAGGTTGTTAGATAATGAGCAACGCCCTTGGCACATTACTTACACTTGCACCAGTCTGGCAGGTATCCAAAGTGCGATTACTGACGGATTAGGCGTTAGCCTGTTACCTGTACGCGCTAAATTACCCCAGCATCGAATCTTGACAGCAGAAGAGGGGTTTCCTCCTGCCCAAGAGATGGAACTGGCGATGCATTTCCACAAAGAATCATCGGAGATGGTTTCAGTATTGGCGGCGCAGTTAGCTCATCAATTAGAACCACGTTAATTGGCGATGGGCTTGAGCAAATCACTGTAAAGTTCCGTTAAGACCCCATTTGCCATAAATTCTTTCCTGATCCATTGGGTGACTAGCCCTGTCGCAGAGTGTTGAGTGGCTAATAGCATGTGAGAATCCTGCCTTGGATTTTGTATTTGCTTAGTGACTAAGACACCGGTTTTCACATGTTCTTTGACCATATAGTCGGGTAAAAACCCGATCCCTTCACCTAAGATTTGGCACTGGCATTTTGTGTTGAAATCGGGCACTTGAATCGCCTCTTGCCCGTGCAGTAACCATCCAACGCGTTTATTGATGGTATGCGCGGTATCTTCCACCATAATATTTGGGTAGAGGCGCAGTTGGCTTTCGGCAATTGGTTCTGGCATTAAGGCTAAAGGGTGACTAGACGCTATGGCAAACTGCCAGTGTATGGCACCAATTTCGGTGTAATCAATCCCGCCGCCATCCATGAGTGTACCCGGCGCCCCAATCGCAATATCCGCATGGTTATTGATAATGGCATCCCAAACACCGTTATACACTTCCGTGGTCACAGTGATCTGGCAGGTACCAAATTGCTTTTTCAAGATTTGCAGCAATTTTGCCGTATGGTAAGGAGTGTAGATCAACTGATTGATACAGATGCGAACACGGGCTTCAATCCCTTGTTCAATAGAATCGATACTTTTTTTGATGAGATGAAAATTATTCAGAAGGTCGGTGGCTTTGCGATAAAAATAGTATCCCGCTTCGGTCAATTCAATATTACGGGTATCGCGGATAAACAGTGCGACATCTAAATAGGTTTCGATACGTTTTATCGTGTAACTCACCGCGGATGTGGTAATGCCAAGTTCTTCGGCCGCTTTACTGAAACTGGCAAATTTAGCTGCGGTGGTATAGGTCAATAAATTTTCTTCGGTAAAAATAGAGTTCATGTGTTGTGTCCCAAAGTGCGTGAAAATTAGCCTAAATAACGTTTTCTGTGAATACAATTCAATAGCTTAAAAAATAGGCTTTTTATTGATTGTTTTTGATAGCCCTCTGCGGGGATATTTATCTATTCTGTACAATAAATAGTATTTAATTTATGTCACCATAAAAAGCAACTAATGAAATGCATGCTTACATTCAAACTAATTAATATTATTGAATTAAATGAAAAAACAGCCATTAGAGGATATTGGCTTTATAAACAAAAAAATCACAATGTTAACAATTTAAAAACCTTTGATTTGATGGCTGTCACAAAATTGAAGAAAGAATAAATTGGCAAACAGATTAACAAAATAATTTGGTCAAATTGCATAGAAAATAGACAAAAAAACATCAATAAAGGTCAGTGAAGGATGCTTTCACGCACAAAAATGCTTGATTGTTGAATTTAAATCAATAATAAGGTGGCAGATTGATGAATTAAATTTAAATGGATTCTATTTATTAATAGCAATTGCTATGCTCTCACCATGCTAAATAATCTTTAATTCATATTTAATTTGGCTATTAGAAAATTTAAATAGCTAAATGTGGAGAGCATTATGACAGAAAACACACTCGTTCAAGACTTTCTTAAAGCCGCAGAACAAGGCCAATTAGCTATTTTAAAAAATTGCCTTGAAAAAGGTGTTGATATTAATAGTACCAATCGCCAAGGTCGCACTGCTATTGTCAATGCGAGTTTAAATCAGCACTATGAGTGCGTTGATTTTCTTATTCATGCGGGTGCTGATATTAATAAACAAGACCAAACCTGTTTTAATCCATTTTTATTAAGTTGCCTAAATAATGATTTAACATTATTACGTTTAGTATTACCGGCTAATCCTAATTTAGATTTATTAACCCGTTTTGGTGGTGTTGGGATCACGCCAGCGAGTGAAAAAGGGCATGTGGAAATTGTGCGTGAATTACTGGAAAACACGGACATTAATGTTAACCACACCAACTTTGTCGGCTGGACTCCATTGCTAGAAGCGATTGTGCTGAATGATGGTGGTGTAAAACAGCAACAAATCGTAAAAATGCTGTTAGAGCACGGTGCCAATCCGCATATGACGGATAAATATGGTAAAAAACCATTAGAGTTGGCACAGGAAAAAGGCTATCACGAGATCGCTGAATTACTGATTGCGGCGGGTGCGTAACCACCCATAAGGGGGATTGTGGACAGACACCAATCTCAGCGGCAAAGCATTTATGGGTTAACGGCTGATGCGCATTTCTTGCATCTTTTGCATCAGCCATCATTAACAGGGAATGTAGAGCAAGTTTTTAATAAAGCCATTAATTTTTCTATTGATAACCAACTTTATACCTTGCTTGGCTCGCAAACGGATAATGCACCTAATAGCTGCCGAATAATTAATAAGGATTTTTTACCGTTAAATATAATGGCGGGCGATTCTGTTTTTATTTTAAATAATGAAATCCATATTGGTGAGAAATATGCTATTTCATTTTTATTATGTAAGAAATGGAACCCACCAACGGTTTATTTTATTAATGAAAAATTAAAAGAAGAAAAATACCATTATTTTCTTCAGTCTAAAATAAACGAAATTGATTCTATTTTAAATGATAAATCACATTCTCTGTTTAACTACCAAGGAGAGAACTGTTTTTATCTTGAATCATCAAAAAAATTAAATGAATTACGCTCCAGATTAATTAATTCATTTACCAATAAACGGCACCAAGCATTGACTAATATTGTGAGCCAGTTTGTTGGGCTAGGAATTGGGTTAACACCTTCAGGAGATGATTATTTAGTGGGATTGATGGCTTTTTTGTTGTTGAAACACCACCCTGCGAATGCCGTCTATCAGAGCTTTTATCAAGGCATTGCACAAAGCAAGGCGAATACAACACCTATCAGTGCCATTACGTTAGAAAAAGCATTAAACCAAGAGTATCGCGAAAATATACATCAACTGATCCAATGCTTAGTTGATGGGCGAGAAACAAATATTTATCCACAAATTTTAGAGATTTTAAATATCGGGTCTAGTTCAGGTTGCGACATGCTATTTGGCATTCGCGATGCGCTGTTTCTGACCCATTATTTCGGAGAAACACATGTCGACTAAAGTGGTCATAAAAAAGAATACCTATTTTGATTCCGTGTCATTGATGTCTATTTCCACCAAAGCCAACCAACTTGAAAATGTTGAGCAAGCCTTTGTGGCAATGGCAACAGAAATGAATAAAGGCGTGTTAAGAAACTTAGGTTTATTAACACCGGAATTAGAAGAAGCCAAAAACGGCGATTTAATGATAGTGATTAAAGGGCCTAGCGATGAAGCCAATGATGCGACATTGATTGCTATCGAAGAGCTGTTTAATAAGAAAAACCAAGGTGGCGGGCAGCATGAAGCCAAATATGCCACTACCAATTCCGCAAAAACACACATTCCTGATGCCAACTTAGCGGTTATTTCAGTTAATGGGCAATTTGCAGCTCGTGAAGCGCGTATTGCACTTGAAAATGATCTCAACGTGATGCTGTTCTCCGATAACGTTTCGATTGACGATGAGCTGGCGCTGAAACAGTTAGCGAGCCAAAAAGGGTTGTTAATGATGGGACCAGACTGCGGAACGGCGATCATTAATGGGACAGCCCTGTGTTTTGGTAACAATGTTCGTCGCGGTAGCATCGGAATTATTGGGGCATCCGGTACGGGAAGCCAAGAACTGAGTGTGCGCATCCATGAGTTTGGTGCGGGGGTTTCTCAGCTAATTGGTACGGGTGGTCGTGACCTGAGTGAAAAAATTGGCGGCATCATGATGATTGATGCACTGAAAATGCTGGATGCAGATGATGAAACCCAAGTTATTGCACTTATTTCTAAGCCACCAGCACCGATGGTTGCCAAAAAAGTGTTAGAACAAGCTGAAAAATGCCATAAGCCAGTGGTGGTTTGTTTCTTAGGAAGTCAACCGTTACCGGATGATAAACCAGGCTTAACTTTTGCCCAAGGCACAAAAGAAGCTGCTTTGAAAGCCGTTTTACTGACTGGTATTCGTAAAGAAGATTTAGACCTTCATCCTCTCAACCTGCCATTAATTGATGAAGTTCGAGCGTTACTGAAACCGGAACAAAAATACATTCGTGGTCTTTTCTGTGGCGGTACATTGTGTGATGAAGCAATGTTTGCAGCGCTGGAAAAATACGATGACGTCTATAGCAATATTCAACCTAACCCTGATTATCGTCTGAAAGATATCAATAAAAGTGTCGCCCATACCTTCCTCGACTTTGGTGATGATGATTTTACCAACGGTAAGCCACACCCAATGATCGACCCAACAAACCGCATCGAGCGTTTACTGCAAGAAGCGCGTGACCCAGAAGTTGGTGTGATCATGATGGACTTCGTGCTTGGCTTTGGTTCTCATGAAGATCCGGTTGGCGTGATGATTGACGCTATCAAAACAGCAAAAGAGATAGCGAAACAAGAAGGGCGTGAACTGGTGATCCTCGGCTATGTGTTGGGTACTGACCAAGATACGCCATCGATGGATGCACAAGTTAAGATGCTCACTGATGCAGGTGTGATTTGGGCGAGTAGCAGTACCAATACAGGTTTATTAGGACGTGAGTTTGTCTGGAAAGGGGAGAAAGCGTAATGACTTCATTATTTAAACAACCATTGAACGTTATCAATATCGGCATTGAGATGTTCAGTGATGACCTGAAAAAACAGCACGTTCCGGTGACTCAACTGAATTGGACGCCGCCGGGTCAAGGTAACGTAGCTGTGATCCGCGCGCTTGACCAAATTGAAGGCAACGCAGCGTTACAAGAAAAAATCGCCGCAGCGAACGCACAAGCGCTTGAGCGCATTATTCAGTCCCAGCCAGTACTCGTGGGTTATGACCAAGCCATTAATGTGGTACCGGGCATGACGAAAAACACCATTCTACATGCCGGCCCGCCAGTGGCATGGAAAGATATGTGTGGTGCGATGAAAGGCGCGGTGACAGGTGCTTTAGTTTTTGAAGGATTAGCAAAAGACTTAGCGGATGCGGAACGAGTTGCGGCTTCGGGCGAAATTATCTTTTCCCCATGCCATGAACATGATTGCGTAGGGTCAATGGCGGGTGTGACATCGGCATCGATGTTTATGCATATTGTCGAAAACAAAACTTACGGCAACCGTGCATTCACTAACTTGAGTGAGCAGATGGCAAAAATCTTGCGTATGGGGGCCAATGACCAGAGCGTTATTGACCGCTTGAATTGGATGCGTGATGTGCTGGGTCCAATGCTGCGTGACGCCATGAAAATCGTGGGTGAAATTGACCTGCGTTTAATGTTGGCGCAAGCGTTACATATGGGTGATGAATGCCATAACCGTAACAATGCGGGAACAACATTGCTGATCCAAGCACTGACTACGGGAATTATTCAAACCCAATTTACGGTTGCACAGCAAAAAGAAGTCTTTGATTTCGTGGCAAGTAGCGACTATTTCTCGGGCCCTACATGGATGGCAATGTGTAAAGCGTCAATGGATGCTGCACACGGTATTGAATACAGCACCGTCGTGACTACCATGGCGCGTAATGGTTATGAGTTTGGTTTACGCATTAGCGGGTTACCGGGGCAGTGGTTTACAGGCCCTTCTCAGCAAGTGATTGGTCCAATGTTCGCAGGTTATAAACCGGAAGACTCAGGTTTAGACATTGGTGACTCGGCTATCACAGAAACGTATGGGATTGGCGGGTTTGCGATGGCAACAGCACCGGCTATCGTGGCACTCGTTGGGGGAACCGTTGAAGAAGCGGTAGATTTCTCTCGCCAAATGCGAGAAATCACCCTTGGAGAGAACCCGAACGTCACGATTCCATTATTAGGTTTTATGGGCATCCCGACAGCGATTGATATCACGAAAGTCGCAGCCAGTGGCATTCTTCCAGTGATTAACACGGCGATTGCGCATAAAGATGCAGGTATTGGAATGATTGGGGCAGGGATTGTACATCCTCCGTTTGATTGCTTCGAAAAAGCGATGCTTTCTTACGCGAAACACTATGCATAGTGGTATTGAGCCCAAAACTCACTAAGCAAAAATAATGCCCGGCTTCGGTCGGGCGATAAAAATAAAGCAACGCATTCCCTGAATTGTTCAGTGGCATAAGAGATAGACCGTCAACAACGTGCTGCTAAGGTGTGAGGGGAATGGGAGTAAGAATATGAGTCTATTAAATATTAAATGGAAACGTGGTGATTTGGCGGCCTATTTTGGTTTGATGACCAATAACCTCACGAACCTACTCACCATGATGGGCTTACTGATTTTTGTTGTCGGCATCCCAGCGGAAATTGTTTATGGTCGTATCGCGCCAGCGTTTGGTTTTGCTGTATTGCTTGCCAGTGTAAGTTACGCTTACTTTGGTCAGCAGATGATCAAACAAACGGGACGAAATGACGTTACGGCACTGCCATCAGGGCCAAGCGCACCTTCTATCTTCACCGTGACCTTCTTAGTGATCATGCCGGTTTACCAAACCACCAAAGATCCTGAATTTGCTCTGCAAATTGCGTTGGTCTGGTGTTTTGTGGAATCGATGATTTTAGTGGGTGGATCTTTCCTAGGTGAAACCATCCGTAAGATGATCCCACGTACCGTATTATTATCGTGCTTATCGGGTCTCGGATTATTATTACTGGCGATGAACCCGATGCTGCAAGCATTTGAAGCACCAACGGTTTCGTTTATTGTCCTGCTGTTAATTTTCATCAACTGGTTTGGTAAAAAGCCTATCTTTGCACGTATTCCTACAGGGTTGCTGCTGCTTATCGCGGGTTCTGCCTTAGCATGGATTTCGGGCTTACAAAGTCCGGAAGCGATTACGGCATCCATGGCGTCATTTGGTTTTAACCCGCCAAGTATCCATGTGGATAGCTTCTTCCAAGGTTTACCTCACGCACTGCCATACTTGGCCTCAGCGGTACCTTTAGGTTTAGCGAACTATATCTTCGACCTTGAAAATATTGAAAGTGCTCACGCAGCGGGTGATGAATACAACACACGTAAAGTGATGCTAGCAAACGGTTTATCTTCAACCGTGGGCGTCGTGCTGGGCAACCCATTCCCTGTGACTGTGTATGTGGGTCATGCGGGTTGGAAAGCGATGGGCGCAAGTGTGGGTTATACACTAGCATCCGGTATCACCATGTTTATCGTCCCGTTATTTGGTATTGGCGCATTTATGCTCGCAGTGATCCCAATGACGGCCATTGTCCCTATCTTAGTGTTTATCGGTGTAGTGACCGCTAACCAAGTGGTGCGAGAAACACCGAAAGTCGAAGTGCCTGTGATTTTTATCTGTCTATTCCCATGGATTGCGAACTGGGCATTGACGATGGTTAACAGTGTCATGGGAGCGGCAGGGACATCTGCAAGCGCGATTGGTACGGAAGTTCTGTTACACAAAGGCGTTTATTACCAAGGTCTGGTTCACTTAGGTAACGGCGCACCACTGGCAAGTATGTTATGGGGCTGTATCGCTATCTTCGCCATCTTAAACAAGCCGTTACGTGGCGCGATTGCGGCGGCAGTGGGGGCGGTATTGGTCTTCTTTGGCATCATCCATTCCCCAGCGGTAGGTATTGCAACAGGTTCGGCATTGATGTTTGTCTACGCATACCTCATGATGGCGGCTTTGTTTGTTATCAAACACTTTTTAGATAGCCGCCAATCAGTGGAGCAGCAACAAGCTGAGAAAGCTGAAAAGCTCAGTAAATCAGCATAATACGCCAATCTTTATAGAGGGTGTACGCGGTACACCCACTATCTGCTAAATATTCGGTATCAGGATCCTTAATCATGAAAGAACTCGTGGTTGTTGCCATCGGGGGCAACAGTATTATTAAAGATAACAGCAGCCAATCCATTGAAGCTCAAGAAAAAGCAGTTCAAGAAGTGGCTCAGCACATCAGCGATATGCTCAAAGGTAATTACAATATTGTGCTGACTCACGGTAATGGGCCGCAGGTAGGGTTGGATTTGCGTCGCGCTGAAATCGCTCATGTGGCGGAAGGCCTACCGTTAACACCTCTGGCTAACTGTGTAGCAGATACTCAAGGGGGGATTGGCTATTTAGTCCAGCAAGCACTCACTAACGTATTAGCGAAACAGCAACATCGCCAAGCGGTAACGGTAGTTACCCAAGTGGAGGTCGATAAAAATGACCCGAACTTTGCGGCACCGACTAAGCCGATTGGCGCATTTTTCAGTAAAGAACAAGCGGAAGTATTGCAGCAGGAAAACCCAGATTGGCACTTTGTTGAAGATTCAGGGCGTGGATATCGCCGTGTGGTGGCATCCCCTGAACCTAAACGTGTCATTGAATCAGCGGCAATTCGCACATTGACTGAACATGATTATGTGGTTGTTGCGGCAGGCGGTGGTGGGATCCCTGTGGTGAATAATGGACAGGGCGGTTATCAAAGTGTGGATGCTGTTATTGATAAAGATTTATCGACCACGCTACTGGCGAAAGAGCTCAATGCGGATATTTTGATCATCACCACGGGTGTCGAAAAAGTGTGTATTCATTTTGGCAAACCGGAACAAAAAGCCCTCGGTGAAACCTCAACGACGGATATGCAGCGCTATATGGCAGAGGGGCATTTCCCAGCAGGAAGTATGCTACCGAAAATTGAAGCCAGTTTATCGTTTATCGCTAATGGTGGTAAGCGCGTGATTATCACGACTCCTGAAGCTTTGCCGGCAGCGTTACGTGGCGAGACGGGAACCCATATTATTCAAGGCTAAACCTCAGTCGTTCGACCTCATACGATGAGGTCGAACTCTCGATGATAAGGAGTTGCTATGAATTCAGAACAGTTGTCTGGTCGCAGAGAGTTTCTGACAACAAGTGCAAAAGTGGTGGCCGCTTGTACATTATTAGGTTCAGTATCTGCGGGAGCGGCGGCACAAAGCGCACCGAAGTCCGGTGTTTCTCGTATTGAGGATAAGCATTATTATTTAGATGATGCATTACTGGAAACGGGCTTTAACTTCCGTGATAGTACGGTGATTGGGACACAAACTGCATTACAAACCATCGAAATTAATGATGGAAAAATCGTGGCGGTTTTACCTAACAAGCAGCATCCTAACTCAGCGTTGAATGCCTATAGTGCACAGGGTAAATTGATGCTGCCTGCATTTCGAGATATGCATATCCATTTGGATAAAACCTTTTACGGCGGACCATGGCAAGCGCCGCAGTCCCGTGAAGGTAAAACCATTATGGATATGATCACGTTAGAGCAGAAAATGCTACCTGAATTGCAGCCTTTCACGCAAGAACGAGCGCATGCATTGATCGATCTGATTCAATCCCATGGTTCGACCATCGCGCGCAGCCATTGCAATATTGAACCTGTTTCTGGATTAAAAAACCTTGAAGCACTGCAAACGGTGTTGGATAAGCGCCAGCAAGATCTTACGTGCGAAATTGTGGCTTTCCCTCAACATGGTTTGCTGCTATCAAAATCAGTCCCTTTGATGCGAGAAGCGATGCAAGCGGGTGCACACTATGTGGGCGGGCTAGATCCGACCAATGTCGATGGTGCAATGGAAAAATCCCTTGATGCGATGTTCCAGATTGCACTGGATTATAACAAAGGGATTGATATCCATCTGCATGAGACAAGCCCGGCAGGACTTGCCGCTATCAACTATATGATAAAAACGGTGGATGAAAACCGCAGCTTGCGTGGCAAGGTGACAATTAGTCATGCTTTTGCATTAGCTATGTTAAATCCTGAAGATGCCGATGCGATGGCAAAACGCTTGGCTGAGCAGCAGATCACTATAGCCTCGACCGTGCCTATCGGGACATTACATATGCCATTAAAAACGCTGAATAAAAATGGTGTGTTTGTGATGACAGGGACTGACAGTGTGATTGATCACTGGTCGCCATTTGGTCTCGGGGATATGTTAGAAAAAGCCAACTTATATGCGCAGTTGTACACGCGTCCGGATGAGTTGGCATTATCTCGTTCCCTTGCTATCGCCACGGGCAATGTATTGCCGTTGGATGAAAAGGGCCAGCAAATGTGGCCAGCAAAAGGAGATGATGCCAGTTTTGTGCTGGTGGATGCCTCTTGCTCAGCAGAGGCAGTTGCGCGTATCTCTCCAAGGCAAGCCGCGTTCCATAAAGGGTATTTGGCCAGTGGTGTAGTTGAAAAGTCATTAGGCTGAGAGCCGTTGCCTATATAGGTATAGTTTATAATACATTGATTTATAGCTTATATTTTATAAATCAAGGTTATGAAGCCCACATTGGTGGGCTTTTGTATTTTTATGGCGTAGCGAATTTAAATGCGAGGTACTTAATCGTTTTTATAAATAGCGACTTGCGGTTTACCATCATTACCGATTGTTCCTCGGTACATCCCTTCTGAATTAAACTCCATTGCGTAGTTACCGGTTTTATCCAACACAATCACACCACCACTTCCGTTCAGCTCTTTGACTTCATCCAGCGCATTACGGGCGGCTTGGTCGATAGGTGTTTTGTTGTATTTGACTTGGGCTGCGATATTGTGCGCGGTAGCCGTACGGATAAACATTTCGCCAGAGCCTGTGGCTGAAACCGCGACGGTATTGTTGTCAGCGTAGTTTCCAGCACCAATGATTGGAGAGTCACCGACGCGACCGAAGCGTTTGTTGGTCATGCCTCCGGTGGATGTTCCTGCAGCGATATTACCATTTTTATCAAGCGCGACCGCGCCAACGGTGCCATATTTGTAGTCATACATCATTGGGTCAATAAAGAGAGCGGCCGTTTTTCCATCATGGTCGAGTACCACTTTCTCTTTTTCTTTGGCTTTTTGAAGTTGCTGCCAACGGAAATCGGTTCGGAAATACGATGGATCAACGATTTCAAGGCCTTGTTCCGCAGCGAATTGCTCGGCACCTTTAGAAACCATCATGACATGAGGGCTTTTGGTCATGACGGCATAAGCGGCATTAATCGGGTTTTTAATGTTGGTGACACCAGCCACCGCACCCGCTTTACGGTTGCTGCCGTCCATGATTGACGCATCCATTTCATTTTTGCCTTCATGGGTAAATACAGCGCCTTTTCCTGCGTTAAATAGCGGAGAATCTTCCATCACGTTAATAGAGGCTTGTACTGCATCAAGGCTACTACCGCCTTTGTTGAGTACGGCATAGCCTGCTTCTAAGGCTTCGGTCAGTTTTTCTTGATACTCTTTTTCTTGTGCTGGAGTAATGGTGTCTTTGGTAATAGTACCGGCTCCCCCGTGGATCACTAATCGGATTGGTGGCTCGCTTACGGCGTAAGCGTGCAGAGAAAATGAAGCTGCTAATAAACATCCTAGTAGAGATAATTTCATAGTTATTTCCTTCTTATTATTTAATCTTCGGTCGCTTTTTGAGCAAAAAAAGTATAGGGGGGAAAATACGTAGCCAGCAATATTGATAGAAGGATTCTGTGATAATGGCTGAAAGAATTTCATATATTTTCAGTAAATACGAATAAGGGGTGTGAGTGGCTATGAAAGGTTTAAAAATGATGAGATTTGGCGATGGATGAGATCGCCAAATCTGGGGTAATTTATTATGCGCCTAGTTCTTTTCGGATGATTTCCGCGCCTGCGCTTAAAGCGTTGAGTTTCCCTCTGGCAACATCGCGAGATAATGGCGCCATGCCGCAGTTAGTTGATGGATAAAGTTTGTCTGCATCAACAAATTGTAGGGCTTTTCGCAATGTATTGGCGACTTCTTCTGGGGTTTCGACAGTGTTGGTTGCCACATCAATCGCGCCGACCATCACTTTTTTACCGCGGATAAGTTCAATTAAGTCCATCGGAACGTTGGAGTTGTGACATTCCAGTGAAACGATATCGATATTCGAGCTTTGCAGTTTCGGGAAAGCTTCTTCGTATTGTCTCCACTCAGAACCCAATGTTTTTTTCCAATCGGTATTGGCTTTGATGCCATAGCCATAACAGATATGTACCGCAGTTTCACATTTCAGTCCTTCAATGGCTCTTTCGAGGGCTGCAATTCCCCAGTCATTCACTTCATCAAAAAATACGTTAAATGCCGGTTCATCAAACTGGATGATATCGATGCCTGCGGCTTCTAACTCTCTGGCTTCTTGGTTAAGAATTTTAGCAAACTCCCACGCCAATTTTTCACGGCTTTTATAGTGGCTATCATAGAGCGTGTCGATCATGGTCATTGGACCCGGCAGTGCCCATTTAATCGGTTTGTCAGTGAGTTGACGTAGATACTTGGCATCGTCCACAAATACTGGCTTTTGGCGAGCAACAGCGCCCACAACGGTTGGTACGCTGGCATCGTAACGGTCACGAATTTTTACCACTTGGCGTTTTTCAAAATCCACGCCACTCAAGTGTTCAATAAAGGTGGTCACAAAGTGTTGGCGAGTTTGTTCGCCATCGCTCACGATGTCGATGCCCGCACGTAATTGATCGTCCAGAGATAAACGCAGGGCATCTTGTTTGCCAGCGATAAGTTCTTCGTTGTTCAATTTCCATGGAGACCAAAGTTTTTCTGGTTCTGCTAACCAAGATGGTTTTGGCAAGCTGCCGGCGGTGGAAGTGGGTAATAATATTTTCATTGCAGATGACCTTTTATTTTATTTTTTATAAATACGCGATTTGATTAAATTGACCGACTTTTATTAAAGTGAATAGCTTGCAGACCATTTTTCAAGGATCGTCTGGTAAGGTTTAATGAAGTGTTCTTCAGTAAATTTACCTTGTTCAATGGCGAGTTGGCTGCGTTCTTCACGGTCATAAACAATTTTGGTTAATGAGTAATCCTGTTGATTTAAGCTCGGTTGATAACATTCACCCGCCACCGTGTTGGCATTATAAATTTCAGGACGATAAATTTTTTGGAACGTTTCCATGGTGCTAATCGTGCTGATTAACTCAAGGTTGGTGTAGTCGCTCAGCAAGTCTCCCGTAAAATAAAAGGCTAAAGGGGCAGCGCTATTTTTCGGCATAAAGTAACGAACCTGTAAGCCCATTTTTCCGAAGTATTGCTCGGTTAAAGAGGCGTTACTTGGCTGATATTCAATGCCTAATATAGGATGTTGATTCCCAGTGCGATGATAGGTATCTCTATTTGAGACACTTAAACAGATCACGGGAGATTTATTAAAGTTCGCTTTGTACTCTTTGGAATTAATAAACGACTTAAAAATATTGCCATGCAGGCAGCCAAATTTAGTCGGAATACTAAACTCTGCTTGGTTTTTATTATGTTCCAACAGTAAAACGCTAAAATCATAATCCCGTACGTAGGATGAAAAATTATTTCCCACAATTCCTTCAATACGTTGCTGCGCTTTTTTATCGATGATGTTGGTTTTTAAGATTTCAATGACAGGGAAGGCGCTGCCGTTTTTTTCAACGTTCATCTCGACAGAGATAATTTCCAACTCAACCGCATAGCGATCGCTTTTAGGGTTATCCCAATACGCGAGTGAATTGAAGCGATTGTTGATCATCACTAATGCGTTACGCAGGTTTTCTTGGCGGCTTTTGCCTCTGGCTAAATTTGCAAAGTTGGTCGTAATTCGCGTGTTTTCCGATGGGTTGTAATTTTCATCAAAAATGCTGCGCGTGATATTAAAGGTAAATTCTGTATTCATGATTTTGCATCCTAGCTCTAATAGGAAAACGGCGTTTATTTCTTGATTACAGAGATGTTGCACGTTTTCTCACTAATCAATTTTTATGTAGCCAGTAAGTTAATATGTTTAATTTATGCCAGAGCAAGGCGGGGAGTTAAAGCGACTTAATTTCATTTCGAACATGAAGAAAGTTCATGATCAGCATTCAAGGTAAAGGAAATTCAAGTTTATTTATTGTTGATGGGATTATGTGCAGATTATTTCAGTGCATCTTAAGTCGATATTCCTCGTGTATTTCCCACATAAAATCCATGGTTAAAAAAGAGTAGTCAATCGCTCTAAAAAACATTAATGTTATATTATAACATAACAAAAGGAGCTAGCGATGAAGCCAAATATTCATCCAGATTACCGAGTGGTGATCTTTCACGATACCGCAGCAGATGCTTATTTTAAGGTTGGGTCAACCATAAAAACAGAAAGAACCATTGAGTTTGAAGGGCAAAGTTATCCGTATGTTCCTCTCGATGTGTCCTCGCATTCTCACCCGTTTTATACCGGGAAACAGAAAACCCATTCACAGGAAGGGAATGTTGCTCGCTTTAATAAGCGTTTTGGGAATTTTGTTCAAACCAGAGAGGAAAAATGATGACAAAAAATATTCTTTCACTGCTTGTATTAGCCAGTTTATTCAGTCACACAGCGATGGCACACGGACATCATCATGATAAGCCGCAAACGGAAGCGCAACGCAATGCGGCAAAAGGTATTTTTGATAATAGTGATGTTAAAGACCGTAAATTGAGTGATTGGGACGGTGTTTGGCAATCGGTCGAGCCTTATCTTGCTAATGGAACGTTAGATCCAGTAATGCTGGATAAGGCTGCAAAGAATAAGGATAAAACCGCGCAAGAGTATCGAGATTATTATGCCAAAGGGTATAAAACCGATGTGGATATGATTGGTATTGAGAATAATATTATTGAATTCCACCGTGGGGATAAGGTCGCTCAGTGCCAATATGATTACGCGGGTTACCGAGTTTTAAATTATTCTTCAGGCAAAAAGGGTGTCCGATATTTATTTGAGTGTAAGGATAAAAATAGCCAAGCTCCGAAGTTTATCCAGTTTAGCGACCATATTATTGCTCCAGAGAAAGCCGGGCATTTCCATCTTTATATGGGAAATGAATCTCAGGAGGCTTTATTGACTCAATTAGAGAATTGGCCAACGTATTATCCATATTCTATGAGCGGTAAGGATATTGTGCATGAAATGATGGAGCATTGATAATCTATTAGCCTAGTTATTTAACGTTAGCACCCCCAGAGTTTATTCTGGGGGGCATATCAGCCATCATGCACATCAGAGTGTCAAAGATAGCCATTAAGAATATCGCGACAATGATGAATAAAACGCAGAGAAAAGATGTCGAGCAATAAATCAAAAAGGAACCAATAGATAAATTCTTTGGTTCCTAGCATTCTGTAAAATCAATTATTCAATATCATCTAACATGGAAGGAGGCGGAATAAAAAATAGCGTTCCTGTGATGGGCGTGCTGTATTTTAATAATTCATCCGTTGCACCATTATCTGTCCCACTAAACATGTTTTTCAACATACGATGGGTTGTCGAAAAATATCGTGCATAACCGATGAAATAAGTACCATATTCATTTTTAGAAGGATTAGAAAATGGCATATTCGCACGAACGATTTTGAGATCTTCGCCATTCTCATCTTGGATATTGGTCACAACGTTATGAGAGCTTGGTAATTTCTGCTGATCGGATAGCTCGACGTCATTAAACTTATGACGACCAATCACCTTTTCTTGCTCTTCTGTGGTGAGATTTTGCCACGCGGTCATATCGTGCATGTATTTCTGAACAAAAGCGTAGCTTCCACCGATAAAATCAGGGTCCTCTTCACCAATAACGGCATAATCAATACGCTCATCTTCCATTTCAGGGTTTTCAGTACCATCGACAAATCCAATGATAGAACGGCCATCCATATAGCGGAACCCATGAACTTCATCGACATATTCCACAAAATCACCGAGCTTTTGGCTGATAATAGAGGCTAATTCGTAGCAGGCTGAGACATTTAACGCTCTAATATGGAAGAAGATATCACCAGGGGTAGAAACGGCAGTGAAGTTTTTGCCTTTGATCTCTTTAAATGGACTGAGTTCTTTGGGAGTAGAGAGTTGAGGAAAAAGCGCTTGCCACGCTTGAGCGCCGAACCCCATAACACAGCTCGTTTCTAATTCGGGGAAGCGGGTTCTCATACTACGAATAAGACCTGAGAAATTATTACAAAATTCCACTAGCTCATCACGATACTTATCTTTATCCGTTATGTTAAAAACGAGAAAATAAGAGTTTTCACTGGGGGATTTTGTTACATCTTGATATTTCATGTGATTTATACTCTTTCTGCTGTTTTATTTACGTTAGGATACAACTTGGTGTACCGCTTTCATAATGCTTTTTAATATCAAAAAATAGGTTTTTGTTGTATTAACGGCGGCAGGGTAGGGATACAAGAGAACAACGTCGTCCAATTTTGCCGCGAATTTCTGAATTTAAATATGTGACTATTTATAATCAAAAACTCGCTAAGCTGGGGCATTGTATTAACACACCCTATTGATGGCTTTTTCATGATTTTAAAAATACAGAAAATCATTAAACAGGAGTCATTTCACTTTAGTGCTTCTTGTTCAAGGCATTCCAAAAACAAAGTTAATGATAATGACTTGTCAACATCAGGTGCAACCAGCGCTGCATATTGACTTCCAGTGACCTGAACTTGGAAAGGTGCTTGAAGTCTTTTTTTATTTAAATCATGCGAAAGTGTTGGAAGCCCTGCAATTCCAATACCTAAACCATCAATGACAGCTTGCATACTTAAATAGTTATGTTCAAAACGTTGAAATCTCAGCGGATATAAACTTTCTATGCCTGCTTCTTTCATCCATTTTTCCCATTCGCCTACTCGCGTATTTGAGGTCACAAATACGTGAGCGGTGAGGTCTTCCACCGTATTTAAACGGTGCTGAGCTAAGAGTGTTGGAGATGCAACCAACGTCAGTTTTTCTTCGAATAATGGTCGACGGTCAAAATAACGCCATTCAGGTTTTTCAAGGGCATCCCTGCGAATTAAAACATCAAATCCAGATAACCCTTTTGCTTCTGAGCTATGTGACGTCGATACTGAAATTTCGATATCAGGATGCTGAAGATAGAAATTGGGTAGGCGAGGGATCAACCAGTGCATCGCGATAGTTGTTTGGGCATTGACTCTGATGACTTTTGTATACTGAGTTTTGCCAAAACGTAGTGATGCATCACTAATGATGTCGAAGGCTGCACTAATTTCTGCCGCAAATGCCCGAGCATGTTCAGTTGCCACACTGCGCTGTCCCTGACGTTCAAATAGCGGTTGCCCAAGCCATTCTTCCAGTAACTTGGGTCTTTTCTTTTGGGTGATGATCCCTTTAAGAAGACACCAAAAAATAGTAAAAGGTCAATCTCCATAAAGCAGTTGGGATTTTGTGGTGGTATTGTCGGTTTATTAACGGGTTTAATGCTATCAACAGGTCCTGTGAGTGTGCCAATATTTACTGTGTATGGCTTGAGTCATGGGGCATTTATCGGAACCGAGGCGGCCAGTGCCCTTTTTTTATATTTAAGTAAGATTAGTACATTTAGCTATCAGGATTTCCTTCCCGTTCAAGTGGTACTTACAGGCGTATTTGTTGGTGGGGGAATTGTGCTTGGGACATTCTGTAGTAAGCCTTTTGTTCGCAGGTTATCAGGCGTTCATTTTTCTTTGTTGATTGATGTCATGCTGCTAGTAGCCGGTGCAGGGCTAGTGTTTAGTGCCTTTTTCCATAAATAATCTAAGCGCAAAGCAGGGCAATAATAATGTCAGCTATTATTTCTTTTAATCGACTAGAAATATTAGCCGCCCATTCTTTTTATAGGGATATGCGTAGATAATAAAAAAGCCCACCGTAGTGAGCTTTTTTATTCTTCTAGTGCACGTGCATTACATGTGCATTTCAAAGTCCATTCTGGGTCATGTTGCTGTCTGCTCAACTTTATTAACTTACTGTTTTTAAAGTTGTTGTCACATCACTGACAGTTAAAATTTGGGCTGGCGGAGTCTGAATTAAGGTTATATGGCATTGATTTTAAATCAATAAAATCCAATTCAACTTTTAGTTTGGGCCTATTGTTGGGCCTAAAGTTTATTTTACTGTTTTTTGTAATGTGGGCTAAAAAATAGATTGTTATTCTAACTCGATTGATTGGTGAAACGACCAATAAAATTTTGTAGGTTGTCTTGTATCATGAGCATACATGTTTGATTGTAGATTATGATACTCATTTAGTTCTAATTCATTACAAACTAGGATATTTGCCACCTTCATCAACTAAAAAGATTTGAGGCAGATACCAGCTATTGTTTTGCTTAACTAAATGATATTCATAAATCGGGGAATAATATAACTGTGTTACTTTGGTCGTAACAGTGGCAATATTTTCGGTAATTTCTGTAGCTATAATTTTTTCTTGTTCAGGATCATGAGATGATTCAGATCCAAAAGCAATAGGCTCTCCCTCAAAACCTGGTTTTTGTGTATTTTTTTAAAAGTTCATTCCAACTTTTTTGTGCCAGTAAAGTAGTATCTTTAGTTTCACGACTTTGGCTTTGCTGAAAGCTTTGGTCGTTCCAGATTTTGTAATCGTACTGAAAAGCAATTACGACTTGTTCTGGTGTATGAGCCTGTATGTCTCCAACCTTGAATATAGAGATGCTTAATAAAACTAGTAGTATCAGTTGTCGTTTCATTATTTCACTTACTATTACTATATTAACTGTTAGTTTCCCTAGCCACTTTCTTAATGTCAACAAATTAGCTGGTATAGCAGGGGGAAAAGTATGAGTTTTAATCGATTTTATTGCTTATTAATGGCATCAGCTAACTAGGTAAGCCAATTTATAGGCTGTATATCCTATCGGATTAGTACAGAATTAATATATTTATCTATAGTCTGCTATTATACAGGAGCTAAATTAGCTTTTAATTGAAAATAACGGGAAATGATACCTTTAGCACATTGGATTAAGGAACATTTTGATATTATTAAAATTATGGAGTAATTAATCGGTAATTTTGGAAATATTATATTCTAGTAAGCTAACTAAATTTATAGATATTCGTAACAGAGTAAATAGCTATTTACTGTTAGTGGTAATTTGATTTGGATAAAACACTCAATGTGGTCTTGTTGGAAAATATAATATTTTTAAATAAAAGGATATTTATGTATTTAGACAGACTAAACATTTTGCGATTTCGGTCTTGTAATGATGTATCTGTTAGTTTTTGCCCAGATTTAACTGTATTGGTTGGTGAAAATAATGGTGGAAAATCCAATGTCGTAGACGCAATCAGATTGCTTACTTTACCGTTGAGTGGACGCCGCGAACGATATCCAGAGGATGAGGATGTACGACGCTATTCGACAGTCCCAAGTTTTCAAATCGAAGGGGCTTTCCAAGGTCTAAGCGATACTCTCAAAGGTCTATTGATATCTGCAGTTCCCGACCCTACCAAGAGCGAGGCTACCTTCGGCTATCGATATGAATCGCGTTCTGAACATGCTCCCCGTGGTAAGACTACCGTATGGGCTGGACGTTTCGACACTAATGGACCAGAGCTTGGTTCTTCTGAGTTGATCAGACACGTTTATCTCCCTCCTTTAAGGGACGCACATCAGATGCTGGGTACTAGCAGCGGCACTAGAGTGATGGCATTGCTGCGTAATTTCTTGCCAAAAGAGCGGGAGCAGGATTTCCTCGCTGGTGTCAGGCGTGCGGATAATCGGCCTGAGATCTTAACTACAATCAATACGGATATCAGTGTTGCTCTCGGACTACTCACTAATGGAGTACGTCCGCAGATAGCAGCATTGGATTTTGGTAGCGAAACCTTACTCGATGTAGCTCGTGATTTGAGATTTCGTATGGCCGATACAGGTTTGATACCCGAAGATATTCGTTCTTCTGGTCTGGGGTACTCAAATTTACTCTACATGGCCACTGTTGTTGTAGAGCTGACTAAGGCCAAAGAGGCAGACCTCACGATTTTCCTTGTTGAAGAACCCGAAGCGCATTTGCATCCGCAATTACAGGTACTTGTGCTTGAGTTCCTCTTGGATCAAGCGCGCCAATCAGCATCACGTATCATTGAGCCAGGAAAGCCTGAAGGTCGCATCCAAATTGTTGTGACAACCCATTCCCCCAACTTGACAGCATTGGTTTCTCCACGTCACCTAGTGGTCATGCGTTCGCGGCATCGTGAACAAGACGGAATAGCCATCTCAGAATCAGTTAGTGTGCCCATTGCCGAAATAGGGCTAAAGCCAAAGACATTAGATAAAATTAGCCGATATCTTGACGTGACTCGTTCCGCTTTGCTGTTTGGTAACAGAGCTATCTTGGTGGAAGGGATCGCGGAAGCACTATTGTTGCCCGTGTTAGCACAAAAGCTTGTGCTAGCAGATGATTTAGATGGGTGGCTTAGGTTCAAGGGGGCTGTAATTGTGCCTATCGAAGGTGTGGACTTCCGTCCATATGTAGAGGTACTGCTACGGCCATATGGTGATGCACGTATTGCTGATCGGCTGATAGTGATCACTGATGCGGACCCAACCGTGTTAGGAAATAGGAAAGTTGATCTGGAAAATCTGGCTGCAACGCATGGAGCTCCAGATAGTCTGATCGTGCTAACCAATCAGCATACATTGGAGCACGAAATTTTTGTCGCTGGAAATGAAAGTTTCCTTAAAGGCGTGTTTCTTCGTTTGCATCGTAATTCACGTAGAGACTGGGAAGCGCAGATAGAGAGCATTCCAGAACAAGATCGTCCCAATGCATTTCTTAAATTAATTGGGGTGAAAAAAACTCGTAAAGGCGATTTGGCACAAGCTATAGCTTCGCGCATTGAGGCAGGTGAACCATTTGTTGTTCCGCCTTATCTCATTGACGCAATTCGTGGAGCTTCACGTATATGACTGGCATCCACAATCTAACCCCAGAGCAAGAGACATTTGCTTCTCACATTGGCGGAGCCTTCGTTAATGCTTGTCCTGGAGCTGGAAAAACGCGGACTATCATTGCTCGGCTAGCGAGGATCGCTGCTAAGTTGCCTTCTCGTCAGGGCATAGCGATACTTTCATTTACAAACTCCGCGGTAGACGAGTTCCGCGAACGATGCCAGGCTGCTGGGCTCGATACGCTTTTGAAATATCCTAGTTTCATGGGAACACTTGATGCTTTCGTCAGGCATTTCGTTATACTGCCAAGTTGTGCAGTATCGAGCCAAACTCGGCCGATTATCCTAGATAGTTGGGATACCCTTGGTGTAGAAATTCGTTTATTAGGTCAATTTGCCTTTCGAGGTGAATCGGTAAGCCTAGATTTGTTTGATCCAGAAACCAATATTATTGATCCTGATAGGATCGGACATGCAGGTTTGCAAAATCATGTACGTCAACATCAGATTCGATATCAACAAGCAGCAGCAAATCGGCGACGATCTTTGTTACAAGCTGGCTATATGAGTGCAGGGGACGCACGTGCTCAAACATTGCGGTTGATTAGAGATAATGTAATTAGTGAGCCACTTGCTCGCGCATTGGCATCACGTTTTCAAGAGGTTATGGTTGATGAAGGGCAAGATTGCAATCCACTCGATCTGCAAATACTGACATGGCTCAGAGCACATGGGGTAAATGTTACGTTCGTTTGTGATCCTGACCAAGCAATCTACGAATTTCGTAATGGTAATCCTCAAGGAATACAGACATTTAAGGATACATACCCTATTGAGTCGCATAAGGGCTTGACGGGGAATTTTCGTAGTAGTCCCGCAATTTGCCAGTTAGCAGCCACCCTAAGGCGAGAAGGTCAGGTTGATCGGTCGCTTGGTGAAAGTGCGAATGTTGACTATCCAATTTTACTTCTTACCTATGGTGGCCGGGGACCAACGGAAATTATTGGTCAGGCATTCCTTAGACGGATTACGGAACTGGGACTGGAGTCAACCAAGGCGATTATTTTGGCTCACTCAGGCAAAGTTGCGTTGCGGGCCGCTGGCGTCACCTCCAGCAATTCAACCGGAAACTCGCGAATTGAGTCGCTGGCTCGTAAAGTGGCAGAGTTCTGGTCGCCTGCCGCAACCCCAAGAACGAAGGAGAATGTAGTCCAGTCAGTCGAAATATTATTACTGGATTTAATGGGTATGCGTCAACCAGATGAGCATCTGATTAGAGCCATCGAACGTCTTGGTATGGACCGACGTGCTCATCGGAGATGTGCCCTAAGTTTTCTCATTAATCTTCCAAAAACGTGCAGAGATTCTGATGAAGAGCGGCTTGCCTGGATAGCCTCTGTTCATGCGGAACTGGAGAAGCTGCATCTGCCACTTCCTGCTGGGGTAAGCATACGTCGTTTCTTCCGACAGCCTCCGAATGCGCAATGGTCAAAGCATCTTCGAATGCCCGCTGCTCTCGGTTTCTCATGTGGCAACATACATGAAGTTAAAGGTCGTGAGTATGATGCAGTGTGCGTCGTAGTCCCTGCGAATCGAGCCCCTGAAAACAGAATTGAAGCACTCTTTGAGTCATGGGAAGCGCGAGTAGATGCTGAGGCAAAGCGCGTACTCTACGTTGGCCTCACCCGTGCTCGTAATTTTGTTGCTCTTGCGATACCAAACGCCTTTGCAGGGCGTTGCGTTGATCTGCTGGCCACAGGCCAAGTGCCCTACACAAGAGTGGATTTGTGAACCAGAAACCAATAGTTTTCATATTCTATTGATATAAATTAATTTTAAATGGATTTTTCACTATGTGGCATGATAACGAGACAACTGTCGATTATTTGAATTTTGGTGTTGTTGCTGACGCATGTGCAAGCCTGCTGAAGCAGGCTAATGGGGAACCTATTTCTATAGGAGTCTCTGGTGGCTGGGGAGCAGGCAAATCTTCTCTGGTGAAAATGATTGCATCACGCCTAGAGAGCTCTTCGGTTGAAGAGTCGTTGGTGGAAGAGAGAAATCAAGAAAAGCATTCCTTTGTCGTACTCACTTTCAATCCATGGCTATACCAGGATTTTGAGTCCGCCAGAAGTGCATTGCTACAAATTGTGGGGGACGAGATTGTTCGGCTTACAAGTGAAAATAAGACTATCACCGACAAAGTATCTGAACTGTGGCGAAGGATAAACCTTCTCCGAGTCGCTCAATTAAGTGGCGAAGCTGCATTGACTTTAACTACTGGCATTCCTATCGGTTCTCTTGGAAAAACCGTTTGTAAATTGGCTGGTTGGTTTACGTCAGATGACAAATCGAGCAATGAATCATCAGATACAGATAGTATCGAGCTAAGTACCAGCGGTCTTCTAAAACCGAGTGAGCCATTCTCGATGCCAGCCCATATTCAGGCCTTCAGGGATACTTTAGAGAGTATTCTCGAAGAGTTGAAAATTACGTTAGTAATATTTGTGGATGATTTAGACAGATGTTTGCCACAAACAGCAATTTCAACACTTGAATCAATTCGTTTATTACTATTTATTCGCTGTAGCGCTTTCGTTATTGCTGCAGATAATGATTTTATAAAAGCTGCAGTGAAGGTCCACTTTGATGGCGCAGGAATTACGGGCGATGTTGCAACTAACTATTTCGATAAATTAATACAGGTTCCACTCCATGTTCCTCGCCTTGGTTTGAATGAGGCGAAAGCGTATCTGGTGCTTTTGCTACTTGAGCGAGAGACCAACGCAGGCCATTTCAGTAAGGAAAGATTCAATCATGCTCTTAGCGTTATCCCTGAGAAGCTGCGTAATAGTTGGAAAGGTGAAACGATCAATCAAGAGTTTTTATATGAACTGGTAGAGCATGTAAATGCACTCAAAAGTTTAATGGATTTAGCCCAGGGGCTTGCGGCTCTTCTTCATAGTTCTTTAGCAGTAAACGCTAATCCCCGGCTAATGAAAAGATTTTTAAATACTGTTTATTTGCGTGACGCTCTTTCTGCGCCTCAGGGAATAACGTTAGATATAGCCGCACTGGCAAAATGGCATCTCCTTGAAAGGTGCGACGAAAGCCTTGCTGAGGAACTTGCTAGTCGTGTTCATTCGGATAATGACGGTAGGGTACAAGTTTTGGCGGATGCTGAAGCTGCTGCAGCGGGTCAGAATAGTTTACCTGAACCTTTCAAGAATACACCATTTACTCAGCAATGGCTCCAACTCCAGCCAGCTTTGGGAACCGAGGATCTACGCCCGCTTCTTCACCTCAGTCGTGACTCTGGAACTCGTGACTTCGGTGATGACAATATGACTCCTGACTCTAGAAAATTGAGAGACGCACTGAAAGTTGCAACTAATGGCCATGAATCCTTAGTTGAACTTATGAGGAAAATAGGACCTTCACAGACAGAGTTGGCGATGACTAAGGCCTGGCAGAGTAATAGTGCCTCACGTACCTGGAAGAGTAGCAAAGAAATTGTAATGCTGATTGAGTGCTGCAAGGTTTACACGGAAATTGGAAATAAAGCCGTCAGCTTGCTGGAACAGGCTCCACTGAAACTTATTGGCCCAGGTTTAATCCCAACTCTTGGTGCTCAGTCATGGGCACAGCAACTTTTAGAACGATGGAAAGATCTTAACGAATTACCAAAAACGACTAGGAATGCAATTGTGAACCTTGGGAGGAGGCGCTAATGGGAACATCAACTTCTAGTGGGGGAGGCCGCGCAGGTTCACCGTTTGATCCTGAATGGTTAAAACCTGAAAGTGACTCTACAACAGGTGGAGGAGATTCGCCTGATTCACCATCGGAGGAGAACGGTGGAAATGTAATTTCTGATGGTGCAATAGCACCAGAACGACGGTTTGGACCTGCTCGTTCGCTACTTGGGGGATATCTGCAAAATGGCAGCCACGATAATTTACGTGGTGCGACAAAAAGCATGGTCTCCAAAGGAATGGGGGGCGCGCGACGAGCTGCTGCTACTATGCGAGGTGTTGCCAGTGGTGTCGGTAGTCTTGGTGAGTTCCTGACGTCTGCTAGGGATGGAAACGACCAGCGAGTGATTGATTGGCTTACTCATGTTCGTCAAGAGAATCTTTCGGCAACAGATCTTACTCTTGAAATTTTGAAAGAGGTTATTCCTGGGACAGGAAGCGTTGATGACGAATCGCTCCGTAATGCTGGCGCGGAGGCTATGGCGCAACTTTATGAACTTTATCCTGACGTGGACATATTTAATCTCACGGATGCGCAAATAGCTGAAGTTATGGGGTTGACCATTGCGAATGAGATTTGTAATCGAATAGATCTCCAGCTTGGACAGACTTACGAAAAATTAAAATATGATCCTTTATTAATTCAGGAACGGCGTTCTGATATTCGCGAGTGGGTCGGTGCTGAGGTTAGAGTGGTATTGGAAAAACAAACTACAAAAAATACAGAACCGAAAAGCTTGGCTCAGTCTATTCTCTTGTCTGCCCTAGAGGTATTTTCAGAATGATTAAAGTTATGTGTGCTAAAGCAGAACTGATTCCAGCGCAGGTTCCTTCTGATGAGCGAGTATTCTCCTATTTTAAAGGCGCTAAGCGTGCAGGTATTGGTACAATTGCGAATCGATGGCATGGTGCATTAAAACGGGGTGGGTTTCGACCTTCAATAGAGATTTGGGATTTTGTGCAGTTTTGCCTCGCGGTATGTAGCGCGGACCTATCAAGCCCTAGAAGAACAAGTGCAGATGGCTGGACCCGGAATATTCAGCTTACGGTTGGATTGTGCAATCCAGATAAGTGGCTACCGCTAAAATCCGATCTTGAAGATATGCTAAAAGTTTTAACTGGTGATTATTGGTTATTAAATTTCAATAATGCAGGCATGGAACCTCCTCAAGGAGATGGCGCTTTTCTCACTAATGATTGCGTATCTTTATTATCCGGAGGGCTGGATAGTCTAATAGGTGGAATTGATTTGGTGGCTAAGGGGCGAAAACCACTATTTGTTTCTCAACTCGCACATAAAGATTCTGAGCGACAAAGGGCATACGCATCCATGCTGATGGGAAATGGTTCACATTATCAATGGAGTCATGGCATCAGTTTCAAAGGATCGCGCGAGCCTTCGACACGTGGTCGCTCATTAGCTTTTTATGCATTTGCATTACTTGCCTCAACGAAAATAAACTTACCAAAACCAACAATATTTATTCCCGAAAATGGAGTGATCTCCATAAATCCTCCTTTGGTCCCAGGGCGCATATCCAGTTTGAGTACTCGTACAACTCATCCTATGTTTATCAATATGTTGCAAAAAGTTCTGGATAATTTGGGCATCCATGTGCAGCTTGAGTTGCCGTACCGTTTCAAAACTAAGGGCGAAATGATGCGGCAATGTCTTGACCAAGATCTTTTGCAAAAATGGGCTGCTGATTCTACGAGTTGTGGCCGTTTTCGAACCTATAATCGTCAGCACTGTGGACGTTGTGTTCCTTGCTTGATCCGTCGGGCTGCATTTATTGCATGGAAACCTGAGGGGGATACTACGTCTTACCGCTTTGAATCTGTTGTTGGTAGTGACAAGTCTAGTGCGCCAGATGATCCTATGGCTGTAGCACTTGCCATCCTTGATGTAAGGAAGAGAGGGCTTGATAGATTTCTTGGTGGCTCGTTGGTTTTTGCACCGATTAACGAGCGTCCCATGTACCGTAGAGTTTTGCAAGAAGGTATAAAAGAGTTAGAAACTGTACTCATTCAGGATAAATTGCTTTGATTGATTTTCACTGTCATGTTGATTTGTATCCCGAGGCTAGAAATGTTTATGCTGGTACGATTAAGCGTAATGTTTTCACTTGGTTAGTTACTACGAGCCCAAAGGCTTTTCAGGCTACAGGTCATGTTTTAGAAAAACATGAATCTGTAATGATCAGTCCTGGACTTCATCCTGAAATTGTCGCTGATCGTTTCCATGAATTGGAAATGCTTCTCGAGTTGATTCAAAACGTGGATGCTGTAGGTGAGATTGGATTGGATGGTTCAAAACGATATTTCACCAGTTACGCGATGCAACGTCGAGTGTTTTCCGAGGTGGTCAGGAAGTGCCACGATGTTGGGGGACGAGCAATGAGCATTCACTCAAGGCAAGCCGTTCCTGATGTGCTGGCTACCTTAAAAGCGTTCCCCTCTCATGGAATTCCTATTTTACATTGGTTCACTGGAAGTGTTACGGAGTTGAGGAATGCTTCAGCACAGGGATGCTGGTTCAGTATTGGTCCGGCTGCTTTCAACTCTGCCGCTGGGAAAGCTCTTGCTACTAAGCTCCCTAAAGACAGGGTTGT
Organism: Providencia sp. PROV202; assembly: GCF_028479565.1. Classification (NCBI taxonomy): domain Bacteria; kingdom Pseudomonadati; phylum Pseudomonadota; class Gammaproteobacteria; order Enterobacterales; family Morganellaceae; genus Providencia; species Providencia sp. PROV202. The sequence continues at coordinate 216,841 of NZ_JAMPNV010000009.1, forward strand.
ACCAGAGAGCGACGGGCCATTTGCTCAATTCAAAAATCGAACGGTGATGCCATGGGATTTCAATATTACAGTCAGGTTGCTGGGCGAGGCATGGTCAATGCCTGAAAATGATGTAAAGCTACAAATGCTAAGTAATACAAAAGCGTTGCTTGAGCTCATGGGAAAAAATGGAATTGTTCTTGATTTTTAAATAAAGCAGTATTTTTCGTGATTTTTCCAATTAAGGAGCTATAAACATTGATCATTTTTTATCATGTAGATATGGACAAGCAATTACGTTCGGAATGATAATCGAGCTATCAGCATAGACTACCTCGATGTTTGGTAAGGTGTATTGGGAACACTAGGATTGAATAAAACAGTCTCTGCAAAGCGTACCTTCTCAAACTTCACTGCTAAGTAGCTCAGTCTATAGGGCGTTTTGGTTAGAAGTATTCAGAATCGATCATCCTGAATTAAAAATATAATATTGTGAGTTTTAAGCCGCTGCCGATAAAACATTTAGCAGTAATGGGCGAGTTGGTAGCTCAAAGCTAACAAGACTTTATTAGATGAGGAGCAATAAATCTAGTAGAGATATTCTGTCGAACAAAATTATTGTTTTATTATTGATGAAGGTATTATATCTTTCCCACTTTAAAAGTGGGAAAAACAAAAATGGCAGATCATTCAATCTGCCAATCGTTACTTTGATAGATAGCTAAAAAACTATTATTTTTCCCCAGCCACCGACATCTTTGCCAACTCAGGATTATTGGCCTCAAAGATCGATAGCGGTAACTCAACCTTACGCCCATTCTGATCTTCCACGGCTTTAACCACTTGAAACTCAGCGACGTCCTCACAAGGTATTTCCAATCCAGCAAACGTAACACGAGTAGCGCTAGAATCGCCAAAGGCTTCCACTTCCAGTATCGTATCCCCTAATGCTTTTCCTTGCCTATCTTTCATTCGCAGCGTGAGTTCGAGTGCGCCAAATTCGGCGTGGTTTAACACCATATGGTTACCGCCATTATCGAGAGTAAATGAGTAACCACAGTAACCTTGGTTAATAAAGTTTGAGCTCGTATGTGTGATGCTCGCATAACGCTGTTGTTCTTCAGCCAAGCTAAATGTACTAACTGCCAATAAACTCATCGCAAAGATGCTCTTTATCTTATTCATTACGTTACCTTTAGTTATCTTGTATCGTCCTCACTACCGCCATTGACGGCAGCGAGAATATAGATTTATTGTTGGTAGGCTTGAAATCCGCCTTTAGTACGGTCCTTTTCTTTCCAGCGTGGTCGATTCTTGCCTGAAAACTCTTTTTGCATACTCCAATACCCAATGGGGTAACGAGCTACAATCGTCCCGCCAACACCAATATCGACCGAAGAGTACTGACCATTATTAATGGTTCCTTTTTGGACGTAGGCGTTAGGGCTACAAGTGCCCGTATCGCGTTGTTGCCAGTTTCCGGCAGTTCTTGCCACGATATAAAAATCACCAAATGCGCAACCTGAGGCAGATTTATGATTCAGTACCGCAACATAATGTTTGGTTGAGCCCACAATCCTACAGCTACTGTTTTGGCCCCCACACACTTGCCATAAGGTTTTACCGCCATCGCCTTTATATTCCCAGATGGTATTTTTAGGGGGCTGGCTGGCGGCAGAGGCGGGTAATGTTATCAACCACAGTGAGGCTAATGCAGCCACAAC